>JBJTMU010000028.1:0-23827 GCA_046070685.1 Flavobacteriales bacterium
AGCATCGTTAAAGGGATGATTGACGGAAAAATACGTCACGAAACGCTCGATCAATTCTATATTTATGAAGTTGTTGGTAGAACACTTGAAAACGGGCACTTAGAAATCACAGAAACAAAACTCGGCATCAAATCAAAACTGATTGTTCCCCAAGAAAAACAACAATTCGACTTTTACTATGACGCTAAAAAAGATTATCTTATTGGAGGGTCGAAAGATAAAAAATCCACTTTAACACTTTACAAAGCAGCATTTAATATTCTTGAAAAAACGCCCAATATTTTATCCAGTCATCAACTCGAAAAATTCCAACAAGAACTTGCAGATGGACTTTCGTCACCGGAAAAAAGACTAGAAGAATTGCGCTCGTTTAAATTCGAACCGATTTATTTTGACTACGATAAGGATCAGATTCAAGCGCAATATGAAGCTTACCTCATCGAAATGATTCGGATGGTTAAAAGTCATTCTGATTTGCGCATTCTCATCACAGGACACACTGATTCAGATGGATCAGCTGCTTATAACATTGATTTATCAAAACGAAGAGCGGCATCCTTGCTTCGGTTTTTCGAGGCACATGGATTGCCAAAATCACGTGTAGAAATAGATTTCAAAGGAGAAAAAGAACCGATCGACCGAAACGACACCAATGCTGGGAAGCAAAAGAATCGCAGGGTTGATTTTCGGTTTATTTGAATTATCCTTTGAGAGAACTTAGTTTCTCTTCCAACAGTTGAATTTTCCCTACAGCATCCGCCTCTTTTTTGCGTTCTAATTCGAGCACTTGAGCTGGCGCACCTGCAACGAATCGTTCATTCGAAAGTTTGGCTTGAACACTTTTCAAGAATCCTTTTGTGTACGTTAGTTCCTCCTCCATTTTTTTGATTTCCGCCTCTACATCAACAGATTCACCAAATGGAATAAAGTACTCTAATCCCTCTACAATAAAAGAATTGGCTTGCTGTATTTTTTCAGAAACATATTCGAATACAGATAGATTCCCCATTTTAACGATAACAGCATCGATCTCCGACTGATTGGAATGATCCGCACGAACATACATTTCCAATTTCACCTTGTTCGCAATGTTGTTATTCTTGCGAATGGTACGTATTTGCGTGATGATTTTTTCTGCTTTCTCAAATCGAGCAAGTACTTGTTCGTTGATCTCTTTCACTTCAGGCCAAGCTGAAATCACGATATCTTCCCCTTCTTGACGCTCATTCAGTGCATGCCATAATTCCTCAGATACAAATGGCGTAAACGGATGCATCACTTTGAGTAATTCTTCAAAGAAATATTTCGTTTTTTCCAATGTTTGACGATCAATTGGCTGCTCGTATCCTGGCTTAATCATCTCTAAGTACCAAGAACAGAAGTCGTCCCAAACCAATTTGTAAATGGCCATCAAGGCATCGGAAATTCTGAATTTATCAAATTGATCATTGATTTCGATAAGTACTTTTTGAAAACGGCTTTCAAACCAATCAATCGCTACTTTCGATGATAACGGTTGTTCAATATCTTTCACTTCCCATGATGAAACCAAACGATAAGCGTTCCAAACTTTGTTGGTGAAATTTCTCCCTTGTTCACACTGAGACGAGTCAAAAGGTAAGTCATTTCCAGCTGGAGAAGAAATTAAAATTCCTACGCGAACACCATCCGCTCCAAATTTCTCAATGAGTTCAATTGGATCTGGAGAATTCCCCAGAGACTTCGACATTTTTCGACCCAATTTATCGCGAACGATTCCTGTGTAATAGACATTTTTAAATGGTAAATCCCCAAGATATTCGTATCCTGCAATCACCATTCGTGCCACCCAGAAAAACATGATTTCAGGAGCAGTCACTAAATCATTTGTTGGATAATAATACTTGATTTCCTCATTACCTGGACGCGTCAACCCATTAAACACAGAAATAGGCCACAACCAACTAGAGAACCATGTATCTAGTACATCCTCATCCTGATTTAATTCAACTTCTTGAATTTCTCGACCTGCTTTTTCTGAAGCAAGTTTCAAGGCTTCCTCTTTGGTTTTTGCCACGACAAAGTCATCTGGACGATTTCCAAAATACCAAGCTGGTATGCGATGTCCCCACCAAAGTTGACGAGAGATGCACCAGTCTTTTACATTTTCCATCCAATGACGGTAGGTATTTTTGAATTTATCCGGATGAAATTGAATATTTCCATTCATCACATTATCCAAAGCAGGTTGAGCCAATTCTTTCATGGACACAAACCATTGCATGGACAATTTCGGTTCAATGACCGCATTTGTTCGTTCAGAGAATCCAACTTTATTGATGATATCCTCGGTTTTAACAAGGTATCCTTTTTCGTCTAGTTCTTTTTCTATTTCCTTGCGTACTTCAAAACGATCTTTTCCTGCATAATGTGCACCATGCTCATTTAGCGTTCCGTTATCGTTGAATAAATCGATGGATGGTAAATTGTATTTTCTTCCAAGTTCATAGTCATTCGTATCGTGAGCCGGCGTTACTTTCAAGCAGCCAGTCCCAAAATCTTTATCTACATAATCATCAGCGATGATAGGGATTTCGCGGTTAATGATCGGGACTAATACGTGTTTGCCGATTAATTTTTTATACCGTTCGTCATCTGGATTCACACAAATAGCTGTATCACCCAAAATAGTTTCCGGTCGAGTTGTCGCAATCGTAACCCATTCGTCCGTTGTATCAATGATTTTATAACGAACATAGAACAAGCGTGAATTCACTTCTTTGTAATTCACTTCTTCATCGGAAACAGCCGTTAATGCTTCGGGATCCCAATTGACCATTCGTACGCCACGGTATATTTTACCTTTCGCATACAAATCCATGAACACATCGATAACGGATTCAGAATATTCTTTATCCATTGTGAAATGCGTTCGTTCCCAATCACATGAAGCACCAAGTTTCTTTAATTGTTCCAGAATGATTCCACCATGTTTATCTTTCCATTCAAAGGCATGTGCTAAAAATTCATCGCGTGTTAAGTCGGATTTCTTGATGCCTTCTTGACGCAATTTCTGCACCACTTTTGCTTCTGTTGCAATGGATGCATGATCTGTTCCAGGTACCCAACATGCATTTTTTCCAAGCATGCGCGCGCGTCGAACAAGTACATCTTGAATGGTGTTATTCAACATGTGTCCCATATGTAGAACACCTGTTACATTCGGTGGCGGAATGACGATCGTATATGGCTCACGGTGATCAGGAACAGAATGAAAGTAGCCCTTATCTAACCAATGTTGATACCATTTTTCTTCCGCTTTCTGCGGCTCATACGTTTTCCCGATTTCCATGATGCATTCTTTGCCGCAAAGATAACAAATATCTTAGGAGCACAATCGAGCGATACTTAGAAAAACTGACTAGTTTGTAACAGGAGAGTCGGCAGGTGAAAGGACCGTTCCTTTAATGGTCAAAACAATTGGTTCGCCTCCATCAGAAAAAACAGTGATCGTTTTCGTGAAAGGACCTACTCTTTTGGTATCGTAGGTTACTTTGATCGCTCCTTTTTTACCTTTTTTGATTGGTTCAGTTGGTTTCTCAGCAGCTGTACATCCACAGCTTGTTTGAACATTACTTACCGTAATTGATTTTTTAGAAACATTTTTAAATTCAAACACGAACATGTCTTTGGAATCATACGGGATGTTTTCACGAACGATTTCGATCGTGGTAAATTTCAAACCATTTGTAGGTTTTGTTTCTTTTTGAGCTTGAGCGAATCCAACAAAAAGGAAGGCGAATGTAAGTAATGCGTATTTCATCGTTAAAGTTTTTACAATGGTAAAGTGAAATTAAATTCAAAAATCAAATTTAACATAAAATTAGGATTCAAAGGCATGTTCAATGACTTCTTCAATCGATGGATAGGTATTTGACAAACACTTATTAAAGTTCATTTTTTGAACCCATTGAACATCAGTGATGCTTTCCTCCACTTGTGGTTTAGTCGTCAAGTCCCCTACGTATTCCACAAAATACCAATTGTTTTTCTTCAAAATGGACTTGTTTTTGAATTCATACACATGATAAGTCGAACAGATACGGTGTGTCAAGTTTAAATCCCCTGTTAAACTGCACTCTTCTTGAATTTCTCTAATAGCCGCTTCTTTTGAGCGCTCATTTTTTTCAATTTTTCCTTTTGGAAGATCCCACAATCCGAGTCTTTTTATCCACAAATAGGTATCACTTTTCGGATGATGAACGAGTCCGCCAGCTGTTTTTATTTTTTGAAAATGCTTAAAAAAAGTTTTCATAGCCGATTTTGGATGCTCATGAATGACTTGTATCTCCGTGTTTGTAAACAAATTTTGGAATTCATTTACGTTCAACGGCATTACATTTTCGACGATTTCAACTGAAGGAATGGGAATAGAAGTAAAATGAATTACCTGCTTATCCATGAAAACTTTATATTTTTGCGGCATGGCATCAAATCAAGAACAAGCGCTAAAGGTAGCAGAATTATTATTGAAAACGAAAGCAGTTCGTTTACAACCGAACAAACCATTCACATGGGCATCCGGCTGGAAATCTCCCATTTATTGTGATAACCGTGTCACTTTGAGTTTCCCTGAAGTTCGTACGCATATTCGTCAAGCTTATGCTCAATTGATCTTAGACGCTTATGGAAAACCTGATGTCATTGCTGGTGTGGCTACCGGTGGAATTGCTCAAGGAGCTTTAGTTGCACAAGAACTTGGCTTGCCATTTATTTATGTTCGATCTGCAGCGAAAGGACACGGGATGGAAAATTTAATTGAAGGTGCCTACGAAAAAGGTCAAAAAGTAGTGGTTATTGAAGATTTAATTTCCACTGGTGGAAGTAGTCTGAAAGCAGTTGAGGCATTGCGTCAAGGTGGACTTGTTGTAAAAGGTCTCGTTGCTACGTTTACTTATGGATTTTCTCAAGCAGAAGAAGGATTTCAAGCAGCTAATTGTCCATTTGAAACGATCACTGATTACGCTACATTAATTGATGTGGCCGTGAAAACGAATTACATCAACGATGGGGATCTCAGCACTTTGCATGAATGGCGCGTGAATCCGAGTACTTGGAACCAATAATGTAGCATGACCATACAAAGTTCAACGACGGAAATTACTGCTTCAATGAAGGATGTGGTTCATTTTCTCTGTGATCCACGTCATTTAAATTTCTTATTGCCACAAGATAAAATCACTGATTTCCAAGCAGATGAAACCCACTGTTCTTTCAAGGCACAAGGTGGTATTTTTATTCCATTACAGTTTGAATTTCAAGATGCTACGACGATCAGATACAAATCTGGTGTAGGTAGTCCGTTTCCATTTACGTTAACAGTTCAGCTATCCGAGCAAGAAGAAAACTGCACTGGGTACATTGTTTTCGCTGCTGAGTTAAATGGATTTATGAAAATGCTCGTCGAAAAACCGTTAAAAGGACTATTCGAACAGATGAGTGCTCAAATGAAAGCGTATTTTCAGAGAAATTGAACTTCTTTTAAGGAATAAACTCTGGATTCACCTTGAACCGAAATGACAAGGCGTCCATCATCTTGGACACCAAGAATCACTCCATCAAACTCTCCGTTTGCATCCGCATATCGCTCTAATTGTCCTTTTTGATACAATTGAGTTTCCACCTCCGATTTTAATTGAGGTGCCATTATTTTCCATTGATGTAAATAGCCATTCATGATGTCGATCAATTCATTCAAAACTGTCTTTATGTGAATTTGCGTTTGAATTTCAAGGCTCAAACTTGTGGCATTTGAATTTTCGAATGATTGTTGGTTCACATTTAAACCAATCCCTGCAATGGTCCAAGAGATACGTTTTCCTTCAATCTGGTTCTCAATTAAAACTCCTGCTATTTTTTTCCCATGAACGTAGACGTCATTTGGCCATTTAATTTTCGCATCGATTCCAAACCTCAATAGTAATTTATGTAAGGATGCGCAAATCATCCAATTGATTTGACTTTGATCCTGAACTGACAGATTGTCGGGTCTCCAAGCAATTGAACAAAGTAGATTAAGCGCATGTTCGGATTCCCATGTGTTCCCCATTTGTCCTTTCCCAGCGGTTTGTTTGTCTGCCATAATTACCGAGCCATCTTGACAAATTTGGTCGTTTATTAATTTGGCAGCAAAATTGTTGGTAGAGTCCACACAATCTAAGTGAAAAATTTGTTTTCCAATCGTTGTCATATCGGCGTTTAAGGAGCAGTAAAATTAAAATTTATCACGTAGTTTTGTAGTTAAATAAAGAAAATGCGAAAAAAGTCAGGAATTACAGAGTCAGAACAATTGTGTCAAGCCATTGTTGAAGGAATGCAAGATAATAAGGCCAAAGATATTGTTGTGCTGGATTTGAGACACTTATCAAGTGCTGTTTGTGACTTTTTTGTCATTTGTAGCGGTGAATCAAGCACCCATGTGGATGGTATTTCGAATGCAGTGACCAGACACACTCGCAAGGAATTGAAAGAAAAGCCTTGGCATATCGAAGGAAAAACAAATAGTGAATGGGTCCTTTTGGATTACATCAATGTAGTGGGACACATTTTTTATAAGGATGCCCGCTCCTTTTTTGCAATCGAGGATTTATGGTCGGATGCAGTGCGTACCGATATACCAAATTTATAATAGAAGATACTATGTCAGAAAAAAAGAAAAGTCCATTCTCCATTTATTGGATTTATGCCGCACTAGGAATCGCGTTGATTTCATTTAATATTTTCATGAATACTTCACCATCTGTTTCTATCAAATACAAGGAAACACTGATGGAATTAGTCGATGTTCACGGTGTTAAAAATGTGAAAATCATCAATCAATCGAAAGCGGAATTTCAATTGAAAAATCAAGGGATTGCGTATGTCAATCGTACGAATAAACTTGATTTTCCAAAAATGAAAAAGACCTTGAAGTCCATTAAATCGAAGCCGACTTCCATCATCTTTGAATTAGAAAACATTGGAAGTCTAACCAATTTTGAGAAATCTTTGGAAGATCATGGTTACCAAGATTATCAAAATGAGAATGAAACCAATTACTTAGGAGATATTCTTGGTTACATTCTACCGTTTGTGATCATTTTATTGATTTGGATGTTTGTTTTCAGACGCATGTCTGGAGGTGGTGGTGCCGGTGGCGGTGGCGGACAAATTTTCAACATTGGAAAATCCAGAGCTCAAGTTTATGAGAAAGGGAAATCAACGAATGTTACCTTTAAGGACGTTGCTGGATTAGAAGGCGCGAAAGAGGAAATTGTTGAAATTGTTGAGTTTCTTAAAAACCCAAAAAAATATACGGAATTGGGAGCGAAAATTCCAAAAGGCGCTTTATTGGTAGGTCCTCCAGGAACAGGAAAGACCTTACTTGCGAAAGCCGTTGCAGGGGAAGCTAAAGTTCCTTTCTTCTCCCTATCGGGTTCTGATTTTGTGGAAATGTTTGTCGGAGTTGGAGCGTCTCGAGTGAGAGATTTATTCAGACAAGCAAAAGAAAAAGCACCTTCGATTATTTTTATTGATGAAATTGATGCCATTGGACGAGCAAGAGGTAAAAACAATGGATTTAACTCAAATGATGAGCGTGAAAACACCTTGAATCAATTATTAACGGAGATGGATGGATTCGGAACGAATTCAGGTGTCATCATTCTGGCAGCGACGAACCGTGCAGATGTATTGGACAGTGCGTTAATGCGTGCAGGTCGTTTCGATCGTCAGATTTATGTGGACATGCCGGATTTGAATGAGCGTAAAGAGATTTTCCAAGTGCATTTAAAACCGTTGAAATTAAGCGAAGGACTGGACATCGATTTCTTGGCGAAACAAACCCCTGGATTCTCAGGAGCAGATATTGCAAATTTATGTAACGAAGCGGCCTTGATCGCTGCACGTCATGATAAAAAACATGTCGAAAAACAAGATTTCTTGGATGCTGTTGACCGCATTATCGGTGGACTTGAAAAGAAGAATAAAATCATTACGAAAGAAGAAAAGAAAGCCATTGCGTTCCATGAAGCCGGACATGCCACGATTTCATGGTTGTTGCAATATGCTCATCCACTTGTAAAAGTGACTATTGTGCCACGTGGTCAATCCTTAGGCGCTGCTTGGTATCTTCCGGAAGAACGCAGTATCACGACAACGGAACAAATTCTAGATCAAATGTGTACTACATTAGGTGGACGCGCAGCAGAGCAATTAACGTTTGGAAAAATCAGTACAGGGGCTTTGAGTGACTTAGAAAAAGTAACGAAACAAGCGTATGCGATGGTTTCCATTTATGGCTTGAATGAACGTCTAGGAAATATCTCCTTCTACGATTCACAAGGCAGAGATTCATTTACGAAGCCTTATTCAGAAGATACTGCTCGTATGATTGATGAAGAGGTTTCGAAATTAATTGAAAGTCAATACCAACGTGCGCTACAAGTTCTTTCTGAACATCAAGATAAATTAAATGCCTTAGCAGAACAGTTATTGACAACCGAGGTTATTTTCAAAGAAGATTTGGAACGTATTTTTGGAAAACGTCAGTGGGAAGCAGAAGAATTGGTAGAAGCACCTGTTGCTGAAGTGCAAGAGGCTGTTGTTGTTCAAGAAGAGCGTCCAACAGAAGAGGTGAAGGAAGCGTCCGAATCAACAGAAATCAAAACGGATGAAGAAGGAAACGATTCACCGATTGACGAAACACCTGTAAGCGAATAAAGTTTGAGTAAAGTCCTTGTATTTAAAACGACGGAGCCATTTTCCTTTGCACAGGCCAAGTTGCTTTTAACGGAGGAAGAAATACCGTTTCAGGAAAGAAATACGATGGACTCGATGTTCAATGATTTCGGGAGTTACGAATTATACGTACCTTCGGAGTTCGAAAATCAAGCGAAAAAACTGTTAGAAGATGCCAATAGGTAATTTAGGATTGAGGAGTATTACAGGAGCAATCTTTGGCACGGTTGTCATTGGCTCTATACTTTGGCATCCCTATGCTCAAATGGTTGTTTTTTCCTTGTTTATGGTCCTTGGTTTAGCTGAGTTCTATCGACTTTTCAAGCATCATTCAGCTGTTCAAGTTAGTTCTGAAATTGGCATCTTCATTGGCTGCTTTATTTTTGTCCTTCTCATTGGACTTAGTTTAGAAAAACTACCACTGATTGTAATCACGATTCTTTTCCCCTTGTTTTTCACGCTGATCTTGAATGAACTCTGGGCAAAAAAAGAACATCCACTGATCAATATTTCTGTTTTGGTCTTCGGCATTGTCTATGTTGTAATTCCATTTTACTTAAGTATTGATTTAAGTCTCAGAAACACTTCTTACCTACCCCACGTTGTTGGTATGTTTTTATTGATCTGGACCAACGATTCTTTTGCCTATTTCAGTGGACGATTGTTTGGGAAACGCAAACTTTTCGAACGGATTTCACCTAAGAAAACGTGGGAAGGAACAATAGGCGGGGTGATTTTTACCTTGATTTTAGGTTACATAATTGGAACTTACATTAACGAAGGAGAAACTTTTTTCTGGATCGTATCCGCCATCATTATAGCTCCTTGTGCCATTTTTGGAGATTTGTTAGAATCCTTATTTAAGCGAAGTTTAAACATTAAAGATTCAGGAACAATTCTTCCTGGACATGGTGGAATTTTAGATCGATTCGACGCAGCTTTATTTGCGATACCATTTTTCTATTGCTGGTCGATGATTTATTTATATTGGTAACTATGACATTACACAGAGAAGGTAAAAATATCATGTTGTGGAGTTTGATCTTCACCATCCTTTTGAGCGCAATTACGCATTACTTTTTGGGTACTTGCTGTCCGCTTATCTATTGGTTCTTACAAATTGGATATCTCGTTTTACTGGGATTAATCGTTCAGTTTTTTCGTGTTCCGCACCGAATCTGCGTTTCTGAAATCAATGATGTGATGTGTCCTGCTGACGGAAAAGTAGTAGTCATCGAAGAAACCACCGAAAGTGAATACTTTAATGATCGACGAATTCAAGTTTCTATTTTCATGTCTCCTTTAAATGTTCATGCAAATTACCACCCCATCAAAGGACTTGTGAAATATGTAAAATATCACCCAGGCTTATTTTTGGTGGCGTGGCATCCAAAAAGTAGTACGGATAATGAGCGAAGCACCTTGGTTGTTGAACATCCATCTGGACAAGAAGTTTTGTTTCGTCAAGTTGCTGGTGCCGTTGCTCGAAGAATCTGTTATTATCCAACTGAAGGACAATACGTTGAAGCAGGGTCTGAATTTGGATTCATTAAATTTGGCTCACGAATCGATTTATTTTTGCCATTGGGCACGAAGATTGATGTGGCCATAGGCGATGTTGTCAAAGCAAAATTAACCCGCATTGGACAACTGAATTAATTTGTATATTTACCTTATAAAATCAAACAATATGAAAAAAGTATTTTTAGCATTGGCCTTATTCACATATGTTGGATCAATGGCTACGACGACTTACGCAGCAGTTACAGGTACTGAAGTTGTTAAAAAAGACGACGATAAAAGAAAGAAGAAAAAGAAAAAAGGAGCATGTTGTTCTTCACAACAAGGAAAATCTTGTGCAACGCCACAACAATCTTGTTGTTCGAAAAAAGCGAATTAATTCTTTTCTTGAATGAACTAAAAAAGGTCATCCATTTGGATGACCTTTTTTGTTAGTTGAATATTTTCTGGTATCCTTCTTGGTATTTTTCAAGAATTTTCTTTCGTCTTAGCTTTAATGTAGGTGTTAATTCTCCTCCAGCAACGGAAAACTCAGCTGGCATTAGGGCAATTTTTTTCACTTGCTCCCAATTTCCAAACTCCTGATTAATTTCTGCTATTTCTTGATTCATTCGTTCAATGAAAACTTTCTGTTGGATAATTTCTTCATTCGATAAGGCCTCAAATTGATGTCCATGACGATGCGCCCATTCTTTGGCGAAGGAAAAACTAGGAACCACAAATGCAGCTGGAAATTTCTCTCCCTCCCCAATGACCATTATTTGTTCGATAAAACGAGATTCCTTGAAACGATTCTCCATAGCTTGTGGAACGATGTATTTCCCTCCCGAAGTTTTAAATATTTCTTTCTTGCGATCCGTGATCTTCAGGAATTTTCCTTCTTGAAATTCACCGATATCCCCCGTATGGAACCAGCCTTCCTCATCCATCACTTCATTGGTCGCTTCGGGATGATTGTAATACCCCATCATTACATTTGGTCCTTTCACTAAAATTTCTCCATCCTCCGCAATTTTAACTTGCACACCATCAATTAATGCTCCAACTGTACCAATTCGAATACCCGTCACAAAATTATTAACGGTGACAACAGGAGACGTTTCCGTCAGTCCATATCCTTCTAAAATGGGAATATCCGCAGCCAAGAAAATGCGCGCCAATCGAGGTTGTAGTGCTGCACTTCCAGAGGCAATTGCCTTGACATGACCACCTAGCGCCTCTTGCCATTTTGAAAAAACCAATTTACGCGCAATCGCTAATTTGATTTTGTACATGGAACTCATATTGACGGTGTCATAATGTTCTGCCAGATGCAAAGCCCAATAAAACATCGCACGTTTAATACCAGATAGTTCATCTGCTCGTGCCATGATTTTATCAAAAACTTTTTCAATCAAACGAGGGACAGCCGAGAAGACTTCCGGTTGAACTTCCTTGATGTTTTCGCCAATCGTATCCATCGATTCTGCAAAATAAATGGAGCAACCTAAGTACATGTACAAATAATGCAGCATTCTTTCATAAACGTGACAGATTGGAAGAAATGTAAGCACTCTTGAATTGTTATCAGCCGGAATAGGCTCGATACAAGCCGCGACATTCGATAATAAGTTTTGGTGCGAGAGCATGACCCCTTTTGGATTCCCTGTAGTACCTGAAGTATAAATAATCGTCACCAAATCCTCGTTTTTCACCATTCTCATTCGCTCCCTTACTTGCTCTTCTTCCGAGAACGTTTTTTGATCTTCAATGTATGACCAATGAGGAACAGAGCTTAATTTATCGAAAGAAAATAAGTGTTCTAAGGTTGATACTTCCGATCGAATCGTTGAAATTTTATCTGCCAATTCTTGATTCGAAACGACACAAATTTTTGCCGCACAATCGTTCAATATAAATCGATAGTCTCCTTCAGATATGTTTGGATACAGAGGGACAAGGATGGCTCCGGTCTTTTGAACAGCTATGTCCAAAATATTCCATTCCAATCGATTGGAGCTAGCAACTGCCACGCGATCTCCAGCTTGTACACCCATGGAAATCAATCCACGTGCCACAAGCATTGTTCGTTCAATGAAGTCACTTGTTGAAATAGGCACCCAAATTCCAGCTGTTTTAGTCACAAACATGTGGTTATTTGGGTAATTTTTTAATTGATGATCTGGGACTTCAAAAAGTCTATCAGCAGTAATCATGGTTTAGTTTTAAGGTTTTCGAAAATAGGAATTATTATCGAATTAAAGAAAAAGAATGGCAAACAAGGAAATCAATAGGATACCAATCAAGTTAAAAACAAAACCCATTTTTACCATTTGATGGATTTTTACAAATCCCGAAGAATAGACAATGGCATTCGGTGGAGTTCCAACTGGCATCATAAATGCAAGACTCGCTCCAAGGGTTAAGGTGAAACACAATTGGAAAATATCGTATCCCGATTCTTTTGCGAAACTAGCAATTACAGGTACAAAAATAGTCACCAGTGCTAAATTCGACATGACTTCAGAAGCAAACACGGAAATCACAACAACGATGAGTACGATGGCCGGAATAGACATGTGTTCATAGGACTGAAATACCTTGGTTAACGATTCAACAATTCCATTTTTTTCAAAGATTTGTGCTAAAGCGAGTCCACCTCCAAAAAGCAACAATATTCCCCAGGGAAGTTTCTCTGTATCTTTCCAATCCAAAAGTGGTTTTTTTTCGCTTTTCCCGGGTACAATAAATAATAAAATGGCGCCAAAAATGGCGGCACTTTCATCGCCATAATTGAATCCTGTGGCGTATGTAATGACTTCACGAAAGGACCATAAAATAACGACCAACCCAAAAATTGCTAGCGCTCTCCTTTGTTCATTCGTCCAAGGAACATTTGGCAATTGAACATCATGCAATTCTTTACGTTCTTTTCCGAGTGCAAAATAAAACACTGCATACATCACCAATAACATGGTAATTGCCAGTGGCATTCCTATTTTCATCCAATCCAGAAAGCTCACGGTAATGTGAAAATTCTTTTGAAGTATCGCCGCCATCTGTGTATTTGGAGGAGAACCAACGAGTGTCCCAACACCACCAATACTGGAGGCATAGGCAATACTCAGCATGAGTAATAAAGAAAATTTTGATTTTTGATGTGCGACTGGCATCGATTGAATGATTGCCAGTGCCATTGGGAGCATCATCAAAGCTGTGGCAGTATTGGAAATCCACATGCTTAAAAACCCTGTACTTAGGATGAATCCCAATAAAATTCTTGGTTTAGAATCACCAACAATATTGATGATTCGTCGAGCAATTTGCTCATGAACCTTCCATTTTTCCAACCCTAAGGCCAGGACAAATCCACCAAAAAACAAATACACATTATTGTTTCCGTAACTTGCCGCCAAGTCACTTGAATCTAAAAGTCCTAAAGGAAGTGCTAAAATGAAAGGGAATAAGGCTGTCACATAAATGGATATCACCTCAAATATCCAAAAGAAAATCATTAGTCCACCAAGTGCAACTGCATTCCAATAAGAATCAGTTGCACCAGTGAAAATAAGTATCATTAGAAAAGAAAATACGCCAAATGCAGCAAGCATGCGTTTCCAATCTAACTGAAGCATGAATTATTTGTTCAATGCGTTTAAAGCGTCAACAAATGTTAGAGCTTTCGCTTCAACCTCTGCAACAATCGCACGAAATTCTGCTTTTCCTTTTGCTTTGTTCATGCGTCCAAGAATGACATCTTGAAAGTTTGCTGCTTCTGTGATTAATTTTTCCGTCTCAGGAGCTTTTGAATCGTTCAACATTTGGTGGTGGAAACACTCTTCAACCACATCAAAAATCATCTCGTTGATGTTTCTTTTAAGAATTCGTTTATTTGACATATTTCATCTTTATTTAGGTCAAAAGTAAGCTGAAAATAGGACATTGACTAAGATTTACGTTAAAATTCTGTGGACAACTCACTGTAATTGACTCCGAATGACAAGGGAATATGTAACTTTGCTCCCATGACATATCCCATTTTACATATTCGAAAAGGCAAAGAACAATCATTGTTGCGCAGACATCCATGGGTTTTTTCCGGTGCTATTGAATCTCCTACTGATGACCTGAAGGATGGGGATTTGGTATGTTTAATGACGAAAAAAAATCAATTTCTTGGCATAGGTCATTTTCAGCATGCAACGATTTCCGTTCGTATTTTGACCTTTGAATATGAGGTGATTGACCAGCTCTTTTTTGATAAAAAAATCAAGAAAGCGGTTGATTCTCGCTTGAACATTGGGTTATTATCAAAGAAAAATAACATTTTCCGCATTTGTCATGGAGAAGGCGATGAACTTCCAGGATTAGTGGTTGATTACTATCATGGAGTTGCAGTGATTCAATGTCATTCCATCGGAATGTACTTCTCGGTTGAACTCATCGCTAACGCACTTAAAAATGCACTTGGCAAACAGGTAAAAGCCATCTATTCCAAATCTTCAGATACCTTACCAAAGCGACAAGATGTAACAGATGCTTATCTTTTTGGCACATGTAAAACACCCCATGTTGCACTCGAAAATGGTGTAAAATATCATATTGATTGGATCACCGGACAGAAAACAGGATTTTTCATCGATCAACGGGTGAATCGTCGCATTCTTGGTGAATACGCTCAAGGAAAAAAGGTATTAAATACATTTTGTTATTCGGGTGGATTTTCCCTTCAAGCACTTCATCATGGTGCGGAATTGGTCCATTCACTCGATAGCTCTAAAAAAGCAATTGCCTTGACGGATGCCAATGTGGAATTGAATCAATTCACGAGTAATCATCAGTCAATTGTAGCAGATGCGATGGATTATATGAAAGATCTTCAAGAGGATTACGACATCATTGTTTTAGATCCACCTGCTTTTGCGAAGCACCGTGAAAAAAGACACCAGGCCATCCAAGGATACAAGCGATTGAATGCACATGCCATTCGACAAATCAAACCAGGAGGAATCATTTTCACCTTTTCATGTTCACAGGTAATTGACAAATTATTGTTTACCCATACAATCATTGCTGCAGCCATTGAATCTGGAAGAAATGTGCGCATTTTAGAACAAATTCATCAACCTGCTGACCACCCTATACATGCATTCCATCCAGAAGGAGAATATTTAAAAGGATTAATCATCCAAGTCGACTAACATGCTCTCCCTCAGTTATAAGTCCATTCTTTCTATGGCGTTACCGATGATGGTGTCTGGATTTATCCAATCCATTGTACTCATCACCGATGCATCATTCATCAGTCGTTATTCCACGGAAGCGTTCGATGCTGTAGGAAATGCTGGCTTGTTGTATGTCACGGTTTACATGTGTTTAGTTGGCATGGGTGATGGCGCTCAAATTATCATTGCACGTCGCATTGGCGAGGAGCGAATTTCTGCCATTGGACGCATTTTTGGCACTTCGTTTATCACGAACTTTTTATTAGCCTTGGGCTTTTTTGCCGTGCTATTTTGGATTTTACCTCCTGCTATTCTTGGGTATTCGAAACATCCGACGATTGCTATCCTTCAAGGGGATTTCATTCGAATTCGCAGTTTCTCTCTGTTTTTCGCCATGATTACAATTACCATTCAGGCGTTTTTATTAGCGAAAGGGAAATCGATGATTGTACTTTACGCCGCACTGATTACGGCCACGAGTAATATTTTTCTAGCGAATGCACTCATTTTTGGACATTTTGGCTTCCCTGAAATGGGAATTGAAGGCGCAGCCTTGGCCAATACAATCGCCGATGGACTTGGCATGAGCTTTTTAGTGAGTTATTTATTTTTTTCTTCAGAACGCAGAGATTATCAGTTATTTTCTCATTTTAGTTTTGATCTTTCTTCCATGAAAGAGTTGCTTAAAGTTGGAAGTCCATTGATGTTGCAAGGATTTTTTGCTTTAGCCATTTGGACTGTATTTTTTACGTGGCTCGAACAAAAAGGGCAATTTGATTTAACCGTGTCACAAAATATTCGGGCGATTTATTTTTTAGCGTTCGTTCCCATTTGGGGTTTCGCTGGCACGACAAAAACCTATATTTCTCAATACATAGGAGCGAAACGTTTGGATGAAATCCCCATTATTCAAAAACGGATTCAATGGATGACAGTTCTATTTTTGTGTGTAACATTTCACGGTGCTGTACTTTATCCCGAACAGTTGATCCGAATGATTAATCCAGCAGAAATGTATGTACAGAAAAGTGCTGAGATTCTACGGTTAATTTCTGTTTCCATCCTATTATTTGGATTTGCGTCCGTTTACTTTCAAACCATACATGGCTCAGGAAACACCTTACATTCGATGTTTATTGAATTTGGGACGGTGAGTGTTTATGGTTTTTTTTGTTATTTGTTCATCAAAGTTTGGCGTTTAGATATTTATTGGATTTGGACCGTTGAGTATATTTATTTTTGCTTGTTAGGAATCGCCTCCATCACTTACCTTCGACTGTACGATTGGAAAAATAAAATAGTATAATGAAAGATCAATTGCGAATCGTTTTTATGGGGACCCCAGAATTTGCCGTGGGAATTTTGGATGCTTTAGTGCAATCAAAGCATGAAGTTGTGGGCGTGGTTACAGTTGCCGACAAGCCCGCTGGAAGAGGTCAACAAGTTCAGCAAAGTGCGGTAAAACAATATGCACTTTCCAAAGAATTACCCGTGCTTCAACCGGAAAAGCTACGCGAAGAATCCTTTTTAAACAAACTCAGCGCGTTGGAAGCCGACTTATTTGTTGTCGTTGCTTTTCGTATGTTACCTGATATTGTTTGGAAAATGCCGACTTATGGAACCATCAACTTACATGCAAGTTTACTTCCTAAATACCGCGGAGCAGCGCCCATCAATTGGGCAATTATGAATGGCGAAAAAGAAACTGGTGTAAGCACATTTTTCATCAATGAAAACATCGACACAGGAGCCATTATCGCTCAAAAAACCATTCCTTTATCTACACAAATTAGCGCTGGCGAACTACATGATGAATTAAAAAATCTTGGAGCAGTTCTAACCGTTGAAACAGCTGATCAAATTTGTGCCGGCAATGTATCCACCATCGAACAGGATCCAAACGATACACAATTTCCATTTGCTCCTAAAATTTTCAAAGCAGATTGTGAAATCAACTGGGAACTACCTGCAACGACGAACCATAATCGCATTCGAGGATTATCACCCTACCCTGCTGCTTGGTGTAAACTTTGGTCGCATAAAAAATCAGCATGGATTAGCTTTAAATTATTCGGATCATCGACCATTGAATTAAGCGATAACTTTCGAAAAGATGGTCCTTTTTCTACTGCTGATGGTATTGTCTTTCCGAGCGGAGATGGCTATGTCTTATTGAAAGAAATTCAAGCAGAGGGAAAAAAACGAATGGACTTCAAATCCTTTTTAGCAGGGAATGATTTGACTGATCTATTCTTCCGTGAATCTTAAATTCCAAAAAGGATATTACATCCAATTCGGAAAGGATAAACAGCTACAGTATGTCCTGTTTTAAACATGGAATTCAACTGATAACTAATGAACATCCCGAAGTGTCCATAACCAAAACGTGTAGTCGCATCGAGGGTCCAACGATTCATGTTGAACGCTGAAATGGTCGAATGATCAAATTGATCTCCATTGGCGTAGGTCCCCGTCACACGTTGTCTTGTTCCATAATTATACGTTCCAACGATACCCGTTGCAATGAAGAAACTTTTTTCAAATAATTTATTGGATGAATAATCCAAAAGCAGTGGAATGGAAATTGAGGCCACTTGAAGGTGATTACGTTTGAACTGAAAAACAGTATCCTGAACAGCATAAATCGTATCCGCTGTATGCGTTAAGACATAATTATTTCGAAACTGATAATTTTGATACCCCATCCCAAATCCGGTTGTGATGGCAAAACTTTGTCCAACAATTGGAAACTTTAAATCAAAGATGTTGTAATTAAACCCAAAGGATTTCGTTTGATTAATTTCCCAATACGGATTTTTATCAAAACTTGCATCCCCCTCTGAATTAGCAAATTGAGATACATAAATGTCAAATCCAGCCCAATGTCCTTTTCCAAATTTACGACCATCATTTTCTTCGATATCTTCCTCTGACCAATCTTCTGTCATTTCAACTTCTGGTCCGATTAACGCTTCTTCGATGTTAATTGGTAAACGCATCAGTGAACGAGCTGGAACACCATCCTTTTGAGCTGGAGTCCATTTTGGCATTTTTTCCACCACGCTAACGGCAACAGAATCCATCACATGATCATACCCTTTTTCCACCACGATATTGGACAAAGAACCATCTTTTTCGACAATGAATGACAAATAAATACGGCTATCTGAAACATTCCAAGTAAAGGTATCCATATACGAACTTGGTACTTCGAAATTCATATAAATATTTTCAGCCATGGCTTCTGCTCCCCCAGGAAATTCAGCTTCCTTATCCGGAAAATTAACTAGCGAATCCGGAGGTGCAACACTCACCAACATAGGTTCAGGTAAACCACCTGTAATGACTTCAACTTGCTGAGCAAATGAGCACGAAACACTCACTAAAAAGAGGAAAGAAAGGATGATTTTCATAAACTTAATTTCCTCAAAAATACAATTAAAACTTCAAGAGCACACGTGCCATGAAATTTCTTCCCGCTTGGGGATAGTAGAAATTCTCAGTTGTTGTTTGTCCACCGTAAGCATAGGAGAAGGTATAACCATTATTGGAATAATACTGATTGAAGACATTGTTTACCATCACACCAAATTGAATTTCTTTGCAGAATTTATCTAAAATAGAATATGTAAGCTGAAGATTAGAGAAATTATAGGGGTCGATACTTCGGTTTACATTACCCGTATTATCTAAATATTGTCTTCCTACCAATTTCGACATCCATGCAACAGTAAAATGTTCCAAAGGCATCCATTCAAATCCGATGTTTCCGGTCACATTTGGCGAAAATGACATATCGGTATTTTTATGTTGAATGACCTGTTGCGTATAATATGGCAATGTATCTAAATAAACATCTACATACTCATTGAATTGGGATACTTTATTTTGACTTAATGTCAGTGAGGCGGTAACTTTTAACTTTTTATTAAAACGATAAGCACCGTACATTTCAACACCTAAGCGATGACTTTTAGCGACATTTGAATGGATATAAGCACCCACATCATTGATTTCTCCTGTTAAAAGCAATTGATTTCGGTAATTCATGTAATACAAGTTGGTGGTGAAAGTGAAATGATCGTAATTCATTTGATGTCCTAGTTCGAGGTCTTGCATGGTCTCAAAAGTTGGACGATTTTGCGGCGTACTTTCAACAAAATCTGCGCGAACCGGCTCTCTGTGGCTAATTCCACCATTTAGGAACAACATTTGGTTTGGATTGAGGTGAAAACTTGATCCAATTTTTGGATTGAAGAAATTAAATTGAACAGCTTGGGTTACATCAACAGGAACACCATTCACCAATTCTTTTCCAACGAATGTATAATCCACATGACGAAATTGTAAGTCCGTGTACACATCAAATCGCTCTTTTTTATACACCGCTTTCAGGTAGGAGCTTTCCTCCGATTTTCGTGAATCGTTGCTGTAATAACGCTGGTAAATCTCACTATTTGATGCAAATTGAGCCCAAACAATTTCACCGTAATGTCTTCCTAAATAAGTATTGACCGATCCTCCAAAGACAAAATCCAGTTGTTTTGTTGGTTTGTAAGTTACGCTGTAAACACCCCCGACAAAATCGTTATCTAACCAAAGTCGACGAATGAGATCTGTTTGTTGAATGGTATCCACTCCAGCAATCACTGGATTCAATCCATAATCTGTTAGGTTTTCTCCTTTTCGGTATTGCTCATAATACCCACGACCGTAAGTATAGTGTCCGGCAAGGTTTAATATTAATCGATCGTTAAACGTATGTGTAAAATGTAATTGGTAATTATCTTGCTGGTAATGATCGACTTCATTCTTATAAGTGTAGTAGTTATAGGTTCGCCCTGATTGCAATAAATTCTGACGTTCTTCAGCACTCAATCCGTTACGATCGGCATAGGCGTTCATCGCAGCAGTGTCACCTTTCACCCTACTCTCTGGGGTTCCGTACCAAGCTTGATAAGTAATTTCTTTGCCACTAAAAACGATGGCTTTAAGCACGGATTTTTTGGCAACGTATGCTCCTGATAGAAAATACGATTTCAAATCAGAACTTGCTCGATCAAGGTAGCCATTTGATTGAATACTTGACATGCGCGTTTCTAAGGAAAAGTGTTTGTTGATGATTCCCGTTCCTGCCTTGACCGTTGTTTTATGGGTGCCAAAAGAACCAAAAGATTGATCAATGGATCCAAAGGCCTTTTCAGAAATATCTTGTGTTTTAATGTTGACACTTGCTCCAAAAGCCGCTGCTCCATTGGTGGATGAACCAACACCACGTTGAATTTGAATATTCTCAATAGAGGAAGCTAGATCTGGCATATTCACCCAATAAACATCGTGCGATTCTGGGTCATTTACCGGAATTCCATTAATGGTGACATTAATTCGAGAAGCATCCACACCTCTAATGCGCAAACCCGTATAACCTACTCCTGCCCCCGCATCCGAAGTAGTCACCAAGGAAGGTGTTGCTTCTAATAGAACAGGTATATCCTGACCAAAGTTTTTACGTTCCAACGGATTTGTTTTTCTGATGATGATTTGAGAGGTATTGAAATCCGATAAACGAGTGGCATTTACGTGCACATCTTCTAATGTTTTTACACTAGTGAAAAGAAGAATTTTTAATTCATCCTTCACGTTTGCTTGAACAGTGATGGATTGAGGAAGATAGCCTGGCTTTTCAATCGTCAAGGTAAAGGTCGAGTCTGAAGGCGGTAAGTACCTGAATTCAAAAGCTCCTTTTTCATCAGAGTTTACTTGTAAATTGGTATTCAACACAGAAACTTGTGCTGATTGCACTTTTGCTCCAGTACGATCCTCAATTACACCGTGAATTTGATGTTGTGCAAATAAAAAAGGTGTCCAACCTAAAAAAAATAATGTTTGAATAATTCTTGTTTTCATTTTAAAAAAATTAAACAAGAACAAGGGGCTAATTCTTGGTGATGTATAACAATTAGCTCGGTCATCTTCCCTGCGCAGGCATTATCCTACAGGTTCAATGGGTATAATCTCAGCCTTTCGGCACCCCTTAGAGACGCTGCAAAATTAATCATCAAAATCAATTTCTAACACTTTTCCACTATTTTTTTCGCAGGTGAGGTTTTGATGCAATTGTAATTTTTTGTACATTGGTAACAGAATAGAACGTATGCTATCCACAAAAGGTAAATTATTGAATCAGCCGCATTTGACCCATCAATCATCTCTGAAGACATTGGTGGAAAATCGAACGATTTTTAATTTACAAGATTGCGAATTAAATCTATTCGAAACCTATGAATCAACAGAAAAAGTAGCACTTAAATTCAATGATGTAGTGCTAACCAGTATGCTTCGCGGAAAAAAAGTGATGCATCTTTACAACGATCCAGAATTTGATTATTTACCTGGTGAAACGGTGATTCTACCTTCAAACGTAGAAATGAAAATTGATTTCCCAGAGGCTCGATCTGATAATCCAACGCAATGTTTAGCACTTGAAATTGATCGATCAAAAATCAAAGGAATCATTGACTTCTTGAATAACAAATATCCGAAAGAAAATAAAGAAGAATGGACCTTAAATTTCGAAGAGTATTTTCTTTCCAATAATGAGGAAATTGCTGGTACGCTCAATAAATTGATGGGTATTTGCATGAGTGCACAAGTGACCAAGGATATATTAGCTGATTTGACGTTGCAAGAATTATTCATCCACCTGATTCAACTTCAAACGCGCAGTACACTGTCCCATTCAAAACAACTCGATTCTCCCATCGGGCATCTCATCGAGTACATTCGTGGAAATTTGACCCAAAAAATCAGTATGAAGGAACTAACGAACAAGGCTTGCATGAGTAATGCCACATTGTATCGTTATATTAAACGGGAAACAGGAATGAGTCCGGTAGAATTGTTGCTTCGTGAGCGCATTCGACATGCCAAACAATTACTCAAAAACCCTAATTTGTTAATTACGGAGATTGCCTTCGCTTCTGGTTTTGATGATGCCAATTATTTTACTCGGGTGTTTAAAAAAATGGAAGGATTATCACCAAGTCAATACCAAAAATTAGCCATTCATTAAAAATCGTCTTTCGTTTTAAGCGGTTCTAAATCCCTTAATTCCAAATCGGAAAATAAGCGAGATTGAATGACAAATCTAACTCCATAAGGTATTTCTAAGGAAAAGCTAGATCCTCTTCCCGTGACCACATCCAAGGTCAAGTGGGTATGTTTTAAATACTCAAATTGATCTTTACTCATCCAAAATTGACATTGCTCAATTTCACCCAAGCAAACATCCGAAGAACCCAAGTAAAATTCTCCTTTTTGAAAACACATAGGTTGAGAACCATCACAACATCCGCCGGATTGATGAAACATCAATGGGCCATGATCTTTTTGTAAGGTTTGAATCAGTTCCTTTGCTTTTTGCGAAATTGAAATTCTAGAAAATGCCATTTTATAAAGATAAAAAAACCCGAGCGATGCCCGGGTCTTTGTTGAAACCAATTCGGTTAAAAGAATCCTAGTTTGTTCTTGTTGTATGAAATCAACATGTTTTTTGTTTGACGGTAATGCGCCAACATCATTTTATGCGTTTCACGTCCAAATCCTGATTTTTTGTATCCACCAAATGGCGCATGAGCCGGATATGCATGGTAACAATTGACCCAAACTCTTCCCGCTTGGATTGCCCGTGGAACCGTGTATAATTCATGCGCATCACGTGTCCAAACACCTGCACCTAGTCCGTATAAGGTATCATTGGCAATTTCCAATGCTTCTTCCGTCGTTTTAAAGGTTGTCACACATACAACTGGTCCAAAAATTTCTTCTTGGAAGATGCGCATTTTATTGTGTCCTTTGAAAATCGTCGGTTTGATATAGAATCCATTAGCCAAATCTCCACCAAGGTGATTTGCATCTCCCCCCGCAAGTACTTCAGCACCTTCCTCTTTTCCTATTTTCAAATACGATTGAATTTTCTCGTATTGATCATTGGACGCTTGTGCTCCCATCATGGTGTTGCCATCCAATGGATTTCCACACACAATGGCATTTGTTCTGGCAATCACTCGTTCCATGAATTTGTCGTAAATCGATTCGTGCACTAAAATTCGAGAAGGACACGTACAAACTTCACCTTGATTCAAGGCAAATAACACTGCACCTTCCACTGCTTTATCGAAGAATTCATCGTCGTGATCACATACAGACGGGAAGAAAATATTCGGAGATTTTCCACCTAATTCCATGGTTACTGGAATCAAATTTTCAGAAGCATATTGCATGATTAATCTACCAGTTGTTGTTTCACCCGTAAATGCCACTTTTTGGACTCTTGAGGATGTTGC
>JBJTMU010000029.1:0-8217 GCA_046070685.1 Flavobacteriales bacterium
CGGCGGTGGCGGTGGTTCAAGTTTCAATGGAACTGGCGGTACTTGCACACAAGGAAATAATACAGGAAATGGCGTTGTTGCCATTACTTTCACGGCAGGATCTGTTTCGGTTACAACTTCAAACACAGGACCCTATTGTGCAGGTGCAACCATTCAATTAAACGCAACAAACGGTGCAAATAGCTACTCATGGGCTGGGCCGAATGGATTCACTTCTACATTACAAAATCCAATTATCCCGAATTGTACAGCTGTTAACGCGGGTGTTTATACCTTGACTTATGATGCTGGAGGATGTATTTCAACTAGTACGACAACTGTTGTGGTGAATACACCAGTTAATCCAACATTCAATCAAATTGCCCCAATGTGTCAGAACGCAACGGTGCCGAATTTATCAACGATTTCAACCAATGTTCCGGCGATTCAGGGAACTTGGACACCTTCTGTTATTTCATCAGCAGTTGTTGGAACACAGACATATACATTTACTCCGAATGCAGGTATCTGTGCAAATGCAGCATCGATGAACATTCAGATTTTACCAAACGAACAAGTAACGTTTAATCAAATTAGTCCGTTCTGTATTGGAGATACGCCGACAGCATTGCCTGCAACATCGACAAACAACATTGCATATACAGGAACGTGGAGTCCAGCGACGATTTCAACAGCAGTAGCTGGAACAGCAACATACACCTTCACGCCTACTCCAGGACAATGTGCACTTGCAAATTCGATGGACATCATCACATATGCATTGACTACGCCAAACTTCAATCAAATGGGACAAATTTGTCAATATGAGGCAAATGTGGTTATTCCAACCACAGCGTTGAATACCACTCCATTCATTAATGGCCCATTAATTACTGGTACTTGGAATAATGCCACTGTTTTAACTGGTTCAGCAGGAACATCAAATTATACGTTCACGCCAGATCCAGGACAATGTGCATCTACATATACCATGCCTATCACCGTGGACCCATTAATCATTCCTGCCTTGACACAAGTTCCTCAACTTTGTCAAGACGACGTGAATCCAATTTTACCATTGGTAACGAACAATGTTCCACCAATTACGGGAACGTGGAATCCACCAACGATTAATACGGCGATTCCAGGGATTTTCACCTATACCTTTAGTTCCGATGCTGGTCAATGTGGAGATACGGTAGATATGACGATTACGATTGTTCCAGCTGTTCCACCGCAATTCGTTGCTGATACACTTTCGGGATGTAATCCATTAAACGTAACGCTTTCTACACCACCAGTTTTAGGAGCGATTTACACATGGTATTGGGAAGGAACACAAATTGGACAAGGAAGTACCTTAAGTTACCAATTTGATCAAAGTGGCTTCCATGATGTTACTTTAGAATACAATTTACTTGGCTGTATTGAAACAACCACTTACACAGATTATATTTACATGGAAAGTTATCCATTGGCTTCGTTCTCTTGCTTACCTAGTTCATTGACCGAAACGACACAAGCGGTTCAATTCTTAAACTCAAGTGTTGGAGGAACAACTTATCTATGGGATTTCGATGATTCGAATACTTCCACAGAAAGCGATCCGAACCACATGTATGTAGGTGTTACAGAAAATCTATTGGTTACGTTAACTGCTTACACGCCTCTTGGCTGTTCAGATGATTACCAACTATCTGTTCCGGTGATTGCAGATCCAATCTATTATGTAGCGAATACCTTCACGCCAGACGAAGACGAACACAATCAAACATGGCAAGCTATTTTCACTACTGGGTTTGATCCATTTGCATTCAGCTTAACCGTTTACGATCGTTGGGGAGAAGTCATTTGGGAAACGCATGATGCAACTCAAGCTTGGGATGGAACCTACGGACAATTAGGAACAAAGGTTCCAGCGGGAGTTTACACTTGGAGAATGCAATACGAACCGAAAGAAAACGACGACCGTAAAGTAGTAACTGGTCATTTGAATTTACTTCGATAAGAAAATCCAATACCGAATAAAAAAAGGCGCTAATAAGCGCCTTTTTTTGTATAATCAGTCAATTATTTCTTTCTAAAGAATATTTTAACTGGAACACCTTCGAAATCAAATTTCTCTCTCAGGCGGTTCTCAAAGAAACGTTTATAGGAATCTGGAACATACTGAGGCAAGTTACAGAAGACCGCAAATGCCGGAGCAAACGTAGGCAACATTTGAATAAACTTGATCCGAATATATTTCCCTTTAACAGCTGGAGGAGGTGTTTGAGCTACGACATCGAGCATCACCTCGTTTAATTCATGTGTAGGAATTTTACGCGTTCGATTTTCGTAAACGCGCATTGCCGTTTCCAACGCTTTGTGAATACGTTGCTTGGTAATTGTTGAAGTAAAAATAATGGGCACATCATTAAACGGCGCCAATTGCGCACGTAAATTCGCCTCAAACTCCAACATGGTATTCTGATCCTTTTCGACTAAGTCCCATTTGTTCACCAAAACGACCACCCCTTTGGAGTTTTTCTCTATCATATAGAAAATACTCAAATCTTGCTTTTGCAATCCTTCAGAGGCATCCATCATAAATAAACACACATCCGCGTTTTCAATGGTGCGAACGGATCTCAAGACGGAGTAATATTCAATATCTTCCGTTACTTTCGCTTTCTTACGAATACCTGCGGTATCAATCAACAAGAAGTCAAAACCAAAGGCTTTATATCGCGTGTGAATGGAATCGCGGGTAGTTCCTGAAATATCCGTTACAATGTTGCGTTCTTGACCCGTAAATGCATTCACCATGGAAGATTTACCCACATTTGGTCGTCCTACGATTGCAATACGTGGCAAACGATCTTCTTCACGAATGGACTCATCCTCTTTGTTAAAATAAGTCACTAACTTGTCCAAGATCTCCCCTGTTCCACCACCATTTGTGGCACTTAAATCATAGACTTCACCCAAACCGAAAGAATAAAATTCGGAGGATAAGCCAACGCGATCAGTGTTATCGACTTTATTCGCAGCGATTAAACATGGTTTATTGCTTTTTCTCAATAACTGCGCAACGATTTCATCCATTTCAACAATACCCGTCATGACATCTACCATGAAAATGATGACAGTTGCTTCTTGAATGGCTAGTTCCACTTGTTTGCGAATCTCTCCTTCAAAAATATCTTCTTTTACCGTGGCGTATCCACCTGTATCGATGACTGAAAATTGGTAACCATTCCATTCTGATTTCCCATAAATACGGTCTCTTGTGACACCGCTCACTTCCTTCACAATCGCATCCCTTGATTCGGTAAGTCGATTGAAAAGCGTTGATTTTCCAACATTTGGACGTCCAACGATTGCTACTATATTACTCATTTTCTTGTTCTGATTTTAAGGATATTAATATCCATACTTTTTAAGTTTGGCCGCAGACGTACGCCAATCCTTATCTACCTTGACAAAGTTTTCCAAAAAGACTTTTGTCCCTAAGAATTTCTCCATGTCCTCACGAGCGGAACGACCAATTCGTTTTAACATTTCACCACCCTTACCGATAATGATTCCTTTCTGTGAATCACGTTCCACAATGATTTGTGCACGAATTCGGGTCAAACCATCTTCTTCTTTAAATTCTTCAATTTCAATTTGCGAACTATACGGAATTTCCTTTTGGCAATGAATAAAGATTTTCTCACGAATGATTTCAGAGATGAAAAAGCGCATCGGACGATCAGACAACTCTTCTTTGTCGTAGTATGCGGGATTTTCAGGCATTAATTCTAAAATTTCGGCCCAAACATTGTCGATATTAAAATTGTGTAAAGCTGAAATAGGAAATATTTTCGCCTTTGGAAGTTGCTCTTTCCAATAGGTCACGCGTTCCACTAATTTCTCCTGATCGGACTTATCAATTTTGTTAATCAAACAAAGCACAGGAACCTCCAAACGTTTAATGCGTTCAAGTGTCTCTTTGTGATTCATTTCGTTCTCTAATGTATCCGTGATAAACAACAGTACATCTGCATCTTGAATGGACGAATTCACATAATCCATCATGCTTTCGTGCAGTTTGTAGGCCGCATTCACCACACCGGGAGTATCTGAGAAAACGATTTGGTAATTTTCGTCGTTCACAATACCTAAAATACGGTGACGAGTTGTTTGCGCTTTGGACGTAACAATCGATAATTTTTCACCAACGAGTTGATTCATCAATGTTGATTTCCCGACATTTGGGCTTCCGACGATGTTAACAAATCCTGATTTATGTGCCATTCTGCTTGAATTGAGTGCAAAGATACACGTTTTAAACGGGATACGGCAAGAGTCTTTGTCGCAAGCGTATCTCATAAGGAAGGAATCTTTCAAAATTTCCGTTAAATTCGTTGCACTAAATCAACACTTGTTCCATGAATCGAAAAATAATCTTTCTCATCATTGTTGCTGCACTTGGCTACTTCGTAGATATTTACGACTTGGTTCTTTTCGGTGTAGTAAAAGCAGAAAGCTTGGGTGACATCATGAAAAATGCCAGCGAAACAACCATTGCAGCTACTGGGAAATTCTTGTTCAACATGCAAATGTTAGGGATGTTATTGGGCGGAATTCTTTGGGGGATTTTAGGCGACAAACGCGGTAGATTAAAGGTGCTCTTTGGATCGATTTTACTTTATTCCAGTGCAAATTTATTGAATGCATTTGTCACGGATGTTCCTACCTATGCGGTCATACGCGTGATTGCAGGAATCGGTCTAGCTGGTGAACTTGGAGCAGGTATCACCTTGGTTTCAGAAATGATGTCCAAAGAAAAACGCGGTTATGGCACGATGATCATTGTCACATTCGGAGCGTTAGGCGCTGTAGTTGCTTCCCTTGTTGGATCGGAAGGAGCTTGGTTGGCTGCAGGCATTGAACGATTTTCTGGACTCACCCTACACAATTGGCAAGTCGCTTATGTCGTTGGTGGATCGATGGGAATTCTCTTACTTTTCCTGCGCATCGGCACACTTGAATCTAGTTATTTTAAGGCCATGCATCAAGATTCCGGTATTCAAAAAGGAAATTTAAGACTCATCTTCTTTCAACGTGAAAATTTAATCAAATACCTACATTGCGTTGCCATTGGTATTCCAATTTGGTATGTAATTGGATTGCTGATCATGAATTCGAAGGACAACTTTGGACCTTGGCTTGGTGTGCCTGATGTTTCGAATGGACTCGCAGTCATGTATGCATACATTGGCTTATCCGTGGGAGATTTGATTTCAGGAATTTTAAGTCAAGTAATGAAAAGCCGGAAAAAGGTGGTCCAATTATACTTGGGATTCTCATTGCTTTGTGTCCTTACTTTTCTGTTGATGTTCGATCAGCAAATTAGCAAAAGCACGTATTATTTCATGTGCTTTCTTTTGGGAGCGGGAACGGGATATTGGGCTATTTTCGTAACGATTGCAGCAGAGCAATTTGGCACCAATATTCGTTCAACTGCAGCGAATACGATCCCCAATCTAGTGAGAGGTTCTGTTAACCTCGTGGTCTTGTTTTTTGGGATATTCGTAAGCCTTGGAATCAACGATGGTTGGTCCGCGATGATTGTCGGTATCGGCGTGATTTCCTTGGCTTTTTACAGCATTTCGAAATTAAAGGAGACCTTCGGAAAGGACCTCAACTACTTCGACGAAACCTTGTAGATTTTCTGCGAATAATTCTCAAAATCCTCCGTCATATCTTGATCCACTTGCGTCGTGACAGAAATCGGAATATAGTCCACATAAACATTGGTTTTGTCCAAGCCAAAGTCCTCTGCAGGCTTCAATCCAGTTGATTTCACAAAGCGATATGCTCGCACACACAAACGTTGGAATGCAGTTAAATGATTATCCGTTGAAACGCGGGAATTCAAGACGATGAATTTGAAATCAACTTCATCAATTTTACCACGAACTGATTTAAATATACTTGCACCATCAAATTCCCCTTTCTCCACCATTTTGCAGTATATTTTACGCATCATGTATTCAATACGGTGTTCTTCTTTAAACCCCAATTGGAGTGTCACATAGTAACATCTCTTATCAATTATTTCGTTTACTGAGTAATGTACACCCCAAGGTTCATTTAAAATATCCAAGTGTAAGAACCAAATAACTCCGGCTTTACGTGGTTTTTTCTTGAATAATGAATGGAACACTGTTAAATCCAATTTATTCGGTGAATTACTACGCGTTGGAAATACCAGATTCGTCGCTTCAAAAGGAATATCCGTATCATCACGCACGTCATTAATCAAAGGGATGACGTTTCTCATGGGAATATACTCCGTTATGTTGGTACGCAATTGTTTTGCTTTGTAATACAAGAATAGAATACCAAAAAAGCTAAATGCGAGGATCAATGTGAACCATCCACCAGAAACAACTTTTCCAAGGTTAGACAATAAAAACACGCCTTCAATGGTCAAAAATATTCCAAAAAACAAAACATATAAGTACTTGATTTTGGGGTATTTTAACATTAAAAGGAATCCTAATAAAATAGACGTCATGACCATATCAATGGTAATAGCAAGTCCGTACGTATGCTCCATCGCACTTGATTTTCGGAAAATCGCAATTACAGATAGGCATCCTACCATCAGGAACCAGTTGATAAATGGAATGTAAATTTGACCTTGATGATCTGAAGGGTATTTCACTTTAAGATTGGTCCATAATTTCAATTTAATGGCCTCATTCATCAACGTAAACACCCCAGTAATCAACGCTTGAGAGGCAATGATTGTTGCCAACGTAGCAATAAAAACGGCAAAAGGAAGAATGTTTTTAGGCACCATACTGTAGAATACCGTTTGTGAATCAGAAAGGGAAAATCCATCGCTCAAGCATAAAGCAGACTGCCCCAAGTAATTCAATACCAATAATGTAGACACAAATCCCCATGAAAGTCTGATGTTTCCTTTCCCGCAATGACCGAGATCAGAGTACAATGCCTCCGCACCAGTTGTGCACAAGAACACGGAGCCTAACACAGCAAAACCATGATCTACATTAGCGACAAGATTGTAAGCCCAATAAGGATTAAACGCTTGAAGGACCACTGGATTTTTAATCACATTGATCGCGCCTAGATAGCCCAAAAACCCAAACCACACGATCATGACAGGTCCGAACATTTTTCCAATGGCGGCAGTACCAAATTGCTGAATAACAAACAACATGACAATGATGCCGATGACAATTGGAATCACAGGCATTCCAGGAAAGATATTGTCAATCCCTTCCACTGCCGATGAAATCGAAATGGCAGGCGTAATGAAACCATCCGCCATCAAGGTGGCGCAACCGATCAAAGCTGGAATAATGATCCATTTGACATTTTTCTCTTTCAACAATGCGAATAGGGCAAATATTCCACCTTCGCCCTTATTGTCGGCATTCAAGGCAAAATAGATATACTTCACAGTCGCCAACAAAATCAAAGTCCAAATTACGCAGGACAACGCGCCAAGAATGAATGGTTGCGTAACGTATTTCCCACCTCCGGTAATGGCTTGAAAAACATATAAAGGTGATGTTCCGATATCACCAAACACAATTCCAGTTGTAATTAATAGTCCAGCGAAACTAATTTTCTGAGTAGAAGTATGTGACATTTAGGTAAAATTTTGGTGAAGTTAAGGCAAAATTATACACATCAACACAACTCGGCACTAGGAATTTTAGTTTTTTATGGAAAGTTAGATTTGTCGAACACATTTTGATAAAAAATGTATCTTTGTGCCCATTGTCAGAGACAGTAAATGAATGCCCACGTGGTGAAATTGGTAGACATGCCATCTTGAGGGGGTGGTGCCAATAGGCGTGCTGGTTCGAATCCAGTCGTGGGCACTCTGATCCAAAGCACTTGTTCGTCAGAACCGGTGCTTTTTTATTTTCACCAAGTCCATCCGTTTACGGATGAGCGAGGTGATAAATAAAAAAGTACCGACCGAGCGCAGCGAGGAAGTGCTTTGGATCCACTGCACGTCGCCCACCACTGGTTCACCGACCGACAGGGAGGTAATCCTTTCTCACGCCGCGGCGATGAGAAAGGAAGAGGGAGAATGTGGACAGAGAGCGTTTGTGAGAAAATAAATCTAACATCAAGTGAGCAAAGCGAACAAATCCAACCAATTCAAGTACACAACGCGCGCTCCCACGAGTAAAACGAGACCTCACCCACGAGTAAAACGAG
>JBJTMU010000030.1:0-7922 GCA_046070685.1 Flavobacteriales bacterium
ACCTTTCAAGTAGATGAGAATGGAATAGTCTCAAATATTTTCGAAGTCAACCTATTGAATAAAACCCATGATTCCTATCGCATTCGATTTGATTTAGACGATTCGAATGCTGAAATTGAAGTCGTCGGTAAACCTGTTAAACTGAAGAGTGAATCGCACATTAAAGCGTTAATTGTTGTGAAAATGCCGAATTCCGTTCTCGAAAATGGCATGAAGAAATTTAAAATCCATATTTTTGGAAATGGTCATGAAATCGAAACGATTCAAACCAAATTTATTGGTCCAATGTTATAAGTTATGAGATTTAGAAACGGAATTATTATCGCGATGGTCGCATTTGTTGCATTCATTGTGACGTTAGCATTGGTCATCAATTCCAAGGATTCAGAGTTGATTAGTGAAGATTATTACATCAAGGAGAAAAACTTTAATCAAGACTTCGATGCGCAGCAACGTGCCGCAGACCACCAGAACCCTATCAAAGTCGAGAATCAAGCGAATGGTATTTTTTTTCGTAATACATCGAATTTAAACATTGAACACATCGACATTACGTTTATTCGAATGAACGACGGTAAGTCTGATTTCAGCGTGAAAAATCACGACATCAGAACTTGGATACCCAAGCAAAAATTAGCCAAAGGAAATTACGAGGTTCAACTGCGCTATCAGGTGAACAATGAACCTTACATGCAGGTGACGACATGGTATTTTAAATGACCACATTTTTACTTTTTGGATTTCTGATTGGCATAGCCTCCAATTTCCATTGTATTGGAATGTGTGGCCCTTTAGCCTTTGCATTACCGATTGATCGGTCAAGTACATTAAAAAGTATCATTAGCGTCCTCAAATACAATCTTGGCAGACTTTTTAGTTATAGCTTCCTGGGGATGATTGTCGGGCTTTTTGGTTTTAGTCTTCAATTGTTTAGCACCTTGCAATGGCTGAGTATTGTTAGTGGAATTATAATTGTACTGATGGCATGGTCAAATCAGGTGGAGAGCTGGCCACTTTTAGGAATTTGGACGAAGAAAATGAGTTCATTTATCCAAGTAATCTTCAAAAAAACGAAAGAACTTCCCCTCGCCTACCGTTCTTTTTCTTTTGGTATAGCAAATGGACTTTTACCATGTGGGATGATTTATCTTGGCTTATCGAATGCCTTGGGAAGTGGAAGTTTGTCCAATGCGATACTATCCATGAGCGCCTTTGGAATCGGCACCTTACCTGCCATGTTTTTCATGCCTTTATTAGCGCATAGTCGTTGGAAAATTCAATTGTCGAAACGATTTATTTCCATCCTACTGACAATCATTGGACTCCTCACCATCGTTAGAGGAATGAATTTGGGAATTCCTTATTTAAGTCCGAAAGTGAATACAACACTAACCCAAACACATCAAGCTCCATCCATGGAATGTTGTCAGGATTCATGTGACATTCACAGATAGTATCATCAACGAAACTTACAAGGGAAAGACTTCGCATTGGTGACTGTCCGATACCATTTACCCTAAACATATTTGTCAAAAAAAAGGCGATCTTTCGATCGCCTTTAATCTTTTATTCAGGAAGATTACATCTTGATGAACTTCACTGACTCTGATTGTTTGCCAGAATTAAATTTAACGATGTATGTTCCATTAGCTAAACTATCTCCGTCGATTTGAACAGCATTCGTTCCTTCGTCCATGGATTTTCTGATTGATTTAACCAAACGTCCTGTAATAGAGTAAACTTGAATATCCACCATTCCTGCATTTGCCAATTCAAACGTAACGGTTGTATTGTCGCGTGTTGGATTCGGGTACGTTTTCAATTTGGTGTCAAATTTCACGTTTCCGGTTGAACCATTTTCATCCAAACCTAAGAACGCCGTTGATCTCCAAATACCACGTCCAAACGTTCCTAAATAGATTTCACCTGGACGATCATTTCCTTCATTGAAGTTTCTCCAAGATTGACGAACCTCATACACAGGCGTTCCTTCAAATCCAGTGGAAGAATTCTCCCAAGATGCACCACCGTTCGTTGAAATAAAGGCACCATTTGACGTACCTACAACAATCACATCCGAGTTATTTCTGTCGATGATTCCATCATAACAAGCAACACCAGGATTTGTAATGGATGTTAATGCCGTAAATGTTGGAGTAGCAGCATTTGCATTTAAACTTCTTCTATTTGTCCCACCGAAACCAGCGAAACAAATGATATCATTTCCATTACTTGGATTGACCGCAATTCCTTCATAAGAAGCCGTGGTAATCTTTGTTGCCGTCGTGAAAGATGGACTTGTTGTGGTAGTTCCAGCAGTAATGTAGCCTACTTTCGAAGCAAAATTCGGATCACTCGTATAAACGGATCCTAAACCGTCAATTCTCCAAACGCCATTTCCTGCGCTAACATAACAATGATTCAAGTCTTTTGAAAACTCAACATCAATGGAATTGAATAATCCTCCACCAATATTTCTAGCAACACATACCCATTGTGGACTTGTTACAGAAAGACGCAAGGCATTTCGTGTTCCCCACAACTCACCGTTATTTGCGTTCACGTAAACCAAGAACCAAGATTGATAAGGATCTTGCACGCGAAGTGTATCCCAAGAAACGTTATAAATGACCGTATCTGTTCCCATAGCAACAGTTTCACCCGTTGCGGCATTCAAACCATAGTTTACATTTCCAACGGTTAATGAAGGCGTGTATAATAAAGTGTCATCAAAATACAATGCCGAGTTTGTCACGTAGGTAATTGAATCGCCTGAAGACAATGAAGGAACACGAATGATATCACCAGCATTGTAATCTTTGTGAGCAACAAAAGAAACTGAATCTTTCGAATTTAAATCATAGTACTCTGCCAAGAAAATTTCAGAGTGGAATGGGTGATTCGCACTTCCATCCGTTCCTGCTGCATCGTAAGATGCAGGAAGACTAGGGACAAACGAAGTAAAAGTTTGGCCTCTATCTCCAGAACGAGAAATCGAATTGTAATAAACCGTAGCAAACATTACGCGTGGATTGAAGAATGAAATTTCACACTCAAAACCATCACCACCATTTACTTGTCTAAACTCTTGAGGAGTAGAAAGACTAAAATCATTGTATAAGGTACCATTGTCTTGAGCCCCTCCCATCACAGCACCAGCTCTGTCAAATGCAATCCCATAGAATTGTGTTACATTATAACCTCTATTAGAAGGATGCCATGTTTCTCCAAAATTACTAGTTACTCCAATTCCGCCGTCATTTCCAATGTAGAAACGATTGTTGGCGTCCCATTTCATTTCATGATTGTCCGCATGCGCGTACATTGGTGAATTTGGTGAAGCATACCATAATGTAACTGCTTCAATCCCTCCGTATGGCGGATTATTCACTGCTTGTTTCCATTTATAAATATCAATTCCTCCAATGAAAATCATTTCAGGATCAATCGGATTCACAGAAACAACGCTATTGTATGTTCCTTGATTTCTGTATGGATCAAACTCACTTGGTGATGCAGAAGCCCCCATGATTTGTGACCAATATTGACCATCATCGTGAGATACGTGCATACTCATTAAGTTACTGTTCGTACGCACCGCATATAAAGAGTAATGATTGGAAGCATTTTTAATACTTGAGATAGCATACTCAATACGAGGTGCACCAGAAGGCACTAAATTACTAGCACTTATTCCAGATTTGTCCACAAATGAAGCACCACCATTAATTGAAACATACGTTTTGTTTGCACCAAATGCCGCAATAACCACCTGACCATCAGGAGAAATTTTCAAAGCTGAACATCCACCTGAAGCAACAGGTACCGTTGTTAAATTTGAATCGCCCAACTTCCATTTTCTCACACCAGAATTCGTCGCCATCCAAGCATAGTTGTCTGAGTTTGAGCTCACAATTTCTGTACAATTAGATGTTCCGTTAATTGAACTCCATGTCGTACCGAAATCCGTTGAGTACCATACTCCATTTCCATTCCAACTTTCTTGATCAGATCCTGTCGCCACAAATAAAGTACCATCAGGGGTTTGTGTCATCGAAGAAATGTATGGATTTCCACCAGCTGCAATATAAGAATCTACTCGTGTCCATAAATTCCCTTTGTTGTTGGAAACAAAAAGTCCACCAGAAACACCACCAGCCCAAACACGGTTGATATTCGTTCGATCTGGTTGAATGGCACGCGTGCGTCCCCCAATATTATCAGGACCCATTGATTCAAAAACAATGGATTTTGATTTCTTCATTTTACGAATTTGACCATCAATTTGAGCTAATTTATCAGCTGAAACTGGTTGTCCGGTTGTCACATCAATGTAACGAGCACGTAACCAAGCCATGGCATCATCCGATGAATTTTCTTGAATGGCAGACAAACTTTCTTGCTTGTATTTTCCTTCAGTCGGAAACAACTTGAATGTACCAATTGCTGCAGCAATCACTCCTGCAACCATCAGAGAACCAAATACATAGACTTTCTTATTCATAAACTACAATAATAAATATACAATATGTGACTGCCAAGATAGGCAATAATTCTTTAAATCAACTCATATTCAACTAGAATGTGAATAAAAAGTTAAGACAAATTAATCAAATAAATGTTTTTCCGCATGGTAAGAAGAGCGAACAAGTGGACCACTTTCCACATAGCGAAATCCCATTTCCAATCCTAAGATGCGGTATTTTTCAAATTGCACAGGCTCGATAAATTCAAGTACCGGTAAATGCTTCGGTGTTGGTTGTAAATATTGTCCTAAGGTCAAAATATCTACACCAACTGATCTCAGGTCCTCCATTGTTTCAATTACCTCACTTTCAGACTCCCCCAATCCCAACATCACTCCAGACTTCGTTCGCATGCCGCCTTTTTTCAAACGAAAAAGCGCTTCCAAACTTCGGTCATATTTTGCTTGAATCCGCACTTGCTTGGTCAGTCTGCGCACCGTTTCTAAATTGTGAGAAACAATTTCTGGCGCAACATCAATTAAGACTTGTAAGTTTTCCCATTTCCCCGCAAAATCCGGAATCAGGGTTTCTAAGGTAGTGCCTGGTGATTGTTGACGAATCGCGCGAACTGTTTGCGCCCAAATTTCAGCACCTCCATCCTTTAAATCATCGCGATCTACTGACGTAATTACGGCATGTTTGACTCCCATAATTTTCACACTATTTGCCACTCTTCCTGGCTCGAACTCATCCACTGGATCAGGTTTACCTGTTTGCACTGCACAAAATCCGCAAGAACGCGTACAAATATTACCTAGGATCATAAAAGTAGCGGTTCCTTCCCCCCAACATTCACCCATATTCGGACAACTGCCACTTTCACAAATGGTATGTAATTTATGTTGATCCACCAATCCCCTTACCGTTCGATAATTTTCGCCAGTAGGTAGTTTGACGCGTAACCATTTCGGTTTTTTGATGCGAATATTTGACTGCTCGTTTTGACTTTCCATTTGTTTGATAACAAGATTTTTTAAGAAATGTTTACTGGAATAATGGTTTGAATACGCGTTATTAATTCTGCACGTTTATTCCATAAATTTTCAAGTTCTAGCTGATTGATTCCTCCACGCTTTGGTAATATTTGCTTGACTAACTTAAGCCACTGATACCAAATCAATCCCAATATTCCGATGAGCAGATAATACACAAAAACATATTTAAAGGAAACACCAAAATACATGGGTAGTATCACTAAAATTGGCAGATTAAACAATTGCATGGACAACATGGTCATTAACATTTTGGTTGAATTCCAAAATACTTTTCGTTTGAAGGACTTTTCGACAAAGCGTTTCACCACATAAAAAGGAAGAAAGGAATGAAGCATCCCCAAGAAAGCAAATGGACTAAGAATCAACATTTTTAATACATTCATCAAGTTATTGGCATGTTTCTGATGATACAACTCCATTTCACTCGTTTTCAGTTGTTTTAACTGATTGAAATATCCTTGAACTTCCGATCGTAAACTCAAAAACTCAGAAGAATAATTTCCCCCTTGCTGATTGAGAAAATGAGCTAAATCCTTCGAATAGTTCCATCTTTTTTCCAATGGAATTTGATCATCGAAACAGTAAGGATTCATTCCTTTTCGGGTCAACATCATGACCTGTTCATGAAAAGCAAAATCATCATCACGTTCAATATGTGTGATTTCAGTAATGAGCATCGATTCTAACACACGATTTAACTCATTGATGGTCTTAGCTGGATTTTCCAGGTATTGATCTTTGAAATCATTTAAAATCAGCGGTTTGGACTCTGAAATCAACAAATCACTTCGCATCACGTTTGGATTTGTGTAATTACATCCAACTGCGACAATGCGAATTTCTTTTTCCCAATTGGTTTCCTCCAAAGCAGTAAATCCAATGCGTAAAGCCCCTTTTTTCAATGGTTTCAATCGACGTTCAAATACATCGTCTGTTAATCCCTCACCAAAAATCAATAAACTTCGATTACTCGAAAGTACTTCCGTCGCCTTTTTAAAGGATTCCTTGTTTTTCTCCATGGCATTTCCCCCATCGTGTTGACGATAAATAGGAATCATGTGTGCACTAGATAAAATCGGACTTGTCCATTTATTAAATACATCTGAGCGCGTCATAAAAAACACAATTGGCTTTCTCAACGCGGCAATAATGAGGGGGTCCATAAATGCAGACGGATGATTACTAACATAAATCGTACTGCTGTATCTATTCGTTGTGGCATTTACCAAGCGAATTTTTCGATAAAACAAGCGAATACAATAATTCAGAAATCCGTAAAAAATAAAATATAAAATGCGCATCGTGTGCGAAGTTACGTATTTTCAAATTTCTGTTTTAACAATCGCGTGTATAATAACTTTTAAAAAACCTGACATCCTGCTCAAAACTTAGACTTACCTTCGTTTCGTAAAAGAGTCTTATGAAACGTATTGGTTTATTTTGTGGTGGATTCTCCTCTGAACACGCCATCTCTATTTTAAGTGCAAACACCATCATTTCCAATTTCCCAAAGGAATACGAAGTCGTGAAAATCATCGTATCAAAAGAAAATTGGCTGGTTGAATTTCAAGGTGAATATTTGCCATTAGACCTCAACACGTTGAAATTTACACAGATCAATCAAGCCCACTCCATCGACATTGGCCTTGTCTATATTCATGGGAATCCAGGTGAGAACGGAAAAATACAAGCCCTGCTCGATATGCACGATGTACCCTACATCAACGCTGGACCACTTGCTTCTGCGCTCTCATTTGACAAATGGTATTGCAATCAATTTTTACGCGCTTTTGAAATCCCCGTTGCGAAATCTATTTTTTTAACTGAAATCAAGGAAAAGTCATCCACAGAAATCATTGAAACACTTGGCTTACCAATCTTTGTTAAACCTTCTGATTCCGGTTCAAGTTATGGCATTTCAAAAGTGAAACAAGAAAACGAATTAGATCAAGCGTTAAAAAATGCCTTTCAGGAAGGAAAAACGGTTGTACTTGAATCCTTTTTAGATGGCACGGAAGTAACCTGTGGAGTTTATCAAACCCTTGATGGCATTCAAGCACTACCCTTAACCGAAATTGCCTCTGAAAATGAGTTCTTTGACTACGATGCAAAGTACAATGGCAAATCTCAAGAAATTACTCCTGCTCGTGTTTCTGCTGAATTAACCGAAAAAGTACAAGAACGCGCGAAGAAAATCTATCAATTATTGCAGTTGCGCTCCATCTCTCGCATCGATTTTATGATTGTCAATAATGAGCCCCATGTGATTGAAGTCAACACGACTCCTGGATTTTCCCCGGCGAGTATTGTACCTCAAATGCTTTCCTGTGCAGGAATCCAGATTGAATCTTTTTGGAAATCGATTCTTGATTTCGAACTGAAAAACTAATATTGCGCCAAG
>JBJTMU010000031.1:0-36616 GCA_046070685.1 Flavobacteriales bacterium
TCTTTACGTGGGTCTTTCGGGTCAAAATTAATTCCAGATTTAGCTCCACCAATGGCAGGTCCTGCAACGGTGAATTTCACTTCCATTGTTTTAGCCAAGGATTCTACTTCGCGTTTATCCAAACCTACACGCATACGAGTACCACCACCTGCTGCGCCACCTCGTAATGAGTTTATCACCACCCAACCTTCAGCTTCGGTTTCAGCATCTTTCCACTCAAAAACGATCTCAGGTCGTTTGTTTTCAAATTTTTGGAGTAAATCTTTCATTTTGTTTTTTGTATAGGTTGCAAAATTAGGAAAATGGTCAGTACCAACTTGCTTTTTTTCATTATTTTCAATCAAGTACTGAAAAGGATGAGGTTTCAAGACACTTTGTGATAGACTCCAGTGGAAAGTTCACGATTCGCTCCAGTGACACTTGGGACATTGGTACTTTCATTTCGCAAATAACGCGCACCGAGAAAGGCAAAAACGATGGCTTCCTTAAAATCAATGATTTTTTCATTAGGCACGATGCAATTACCCTTGAAATGAGCCGCTATTCGTTCAACTAAATACGTGTTTTTCGCGCCTCCACCAGTAATAAACACAGAAGGCAGATTAGCTTCGTTTAAAACTTGAGCAACTTGAATGGCTACGTGTTCAGTATGTGTTGAAAGTAGAATCGAAATATCATTTTGATCGTCAAAATAAGGCATATAGGTGCTATTAAGCCATTCTGTCCCTAAAGATTTCGGTGCATTTTTTTGATAATATTCTAATTGATTTAATTGATTCAATAGCGCTAAATCAACTTTGCCAGTTCTAGCTAAATGACCATTCAAATCGACTTGTTGATTTATGCGTTGCATCAGAAGATTCGAAGGCAGATTTGCTGGACAAATATCGAATGCATGAATAACATCATTATCTCGATAACTGATATTGGCAAATCCACCAAGGTTCAAGAATGCACTAGCTTCTTTTTGAAATAAGTGAAAATCACCTATCGGAACTAACGGAGCTCCTTGTCCACCCGCAATGACATCCAAGCTGCGGAAATCGTTGATCACTGGAATCCCCGTAAGGTAAGCAATCGTTGCGCCACAACCAATTTGACTTGTAAATCCATTTTCTGGTTGATGAAATATCGTTTGTCCATGTGAAGCAATGGCTGTTAAACTGGAAGCCTCCACCTGAAATTCGACCATAAATTCCATGATTTTTTCTGCGAAAAATTTCCCCAGGGTTTTGTCCAGTTTTAGATAGGCCTCAACCTGGATTTTATGTGCATTTTTCAACTGATTCAATAATTCATCGGGAAAGCTAAACGTATGAGCATGAATAAGTTTAAAGGATGGAAAGTCATTCGAAAAATCAAAAGACACGTGAGCAATATCCAGTCCGTCTAAGGAGGTTCCAGACATCAGTCCTAAAATCTCTAGTTTATTCGTGTTCATTTCTTTCATGCTTGACAGAATTCGTTTATTTTTGTTCAAAATTAAAAAATCAATCAACATGAATTTTGAATTGACAGAAGAGCATTTAGCAGTAAAAGAAGCAGCGAGAGATTTTGCTCAAAATGTATTGAAACCAGGTGTCATCGACCGAGACAATAATCAACGTTTTCCAGCAGAAGAAATCAAGCAACTTGCTGAATTAGGTTTTATGGGAATGATGGTAGATCCGAAATACGGAGGCAGTGGAATGGATACACTTTCTTATGTGTTAGCAATGGAAGAAATTTCCAAAGTGGACGCTTCGGCTTCTGTTTGTATGTCGGTGAATAATTCATTAGTATGTTGGGGTTTAGAGAAATATGGTTCAGAAGAACAAAAACAAAAATTCTTAGTTCCATTAGCAACAGGTGAGAAAATCGGTGCCTTTTGTTTGTCTGAACCTGAGGCAGGATCTGATGCTACTTCACAACGTACAACCGCTGTTGATATGGGTGACTATTATTTGTTAAATGGTACAAAAAACTGGATAACAAATGGTTCATCAGCTTCTACTTATCTTGTCATCGCTCAAACAAATCCAGAATTAGGCCACAGAGGAATCAATGCTTTGATTGTTGAACGTGGCATGGAAGGATTCATTGTTGGTGCAAAAGAAGATAAAATGGGTATTCGTGGAAGTGATACGCATACCTTGTTATTCAATGATGTAAAAGTTCCGAAAGCGAATCGCATTGGTGAAGACGGATTTGGTTTCACTTTCGCTATGAAAGTATTGAGTGGCGGTCGCATTGGTATTGCATCTCAAGCTTTGGGAATTGCTGCTGGAGCTTTTGAATTAGCATTGGCATATTCCAAAGAAAGAAAAGCGTTTGGTAAAGAAATTTACAAACATCAAGCAATTGCATTTAAATTAGCTGACATGGCTACTGAAATTGAAGCAGCAAGACTACTTGTTTATCGCTCAGCGATGGATAAAGATGCAGGAAGAAACTACGATCAATCGAGTGCGATGGCGAAATTATACGCATCAAAAGTAGCAATGGAACAAACAGTTGAGGCAGTTCAAATTCATGGTGGATATGGATTCGTAAAAGAATACCATGTTGAGCGTTTGATGCGTGATGCGAAAATTACTCAAATCTATGAAGGAACTTCTGAAGTTCAAAAAATCGTGATTTCTCGCGGATTATTAGCGGATTAATTCATTTAATATTTCAAGGATATGTTAGCTCCTTTCAATCTTCAAAAGTGGATCGATGAAAACAGAGATTTACTAAAGCCACCTGTTTCAAATAAGAATTTGTATAAGGAAGCAGGGGATTTCATCGTGATGGTTGTTGCTGGTCCTAATGCCAGAAAAGACTATCACTATAATGAAAGTGAGGAGCTATTTTATCAAATTGAAGGAGATATCTTAGTGCGTGTTCAAGAAAATGGTGAGGCAAAAGACGTCATCATTAAAGAAGGGGAGATGTTCCTACTTCCAGCGAACACGCCACATTCTCCTTCGCGTGGAGAAAACACGGTAGGACTCGTGATAGAACGCGTTCGTAAAGGAACAAACCTACAAGATGGATTGATGTGGTTTTGTGAAAAATGTAATCACCACTTGAAAACCTATCGTTTTCCGCTCGAAAACATCGAAAAAGACTTCATTCCAAGATTCAAAGAATTCTATGGTTCAGAAGAAATGAGAACGTGCGACAATTGTGGACACGTGATGGAAGTTGACCCGAAATTCGTTTAAGAAACGAAGCTACTTGTTATTGAGGTTGGTAAGTGTAACGGTGAGATTCTCCAGTTTGGAAAATGTCCTCAACAATCACTAATTGCTTATTGCGCAACTCTTTGATGCTGAATTCATGCGTTGGTTTTGTCGTGGTATCAGCGTAGAAATATAATGTTTCATCCTTATCAGCAAATTCCCATCGTCCATGTGAATATTGTCCTTGGATCTGTCCAATGGCATTCGTCGTCGTTGAAAACGAATAAGTTCCGTCTTTATCAATACTTAATTTTGTTGTGTAATCAGCATCAAAAGCATTATTTCCACTAATAGAATAAGCTTTCAACTCCCAATCATTACAAAGGCGAGCTTTTCTTGTTAACGCAGAAAAATTAGGTCCTTCGCTATATTTATGACATGATGATAAGAACAAAGTCGAAATAAAAAGGGCTGAAAGTACGATTCTCATAGTTAAGTTTTTTTTCAAATGTACTAAACAAACAGCAATTTTCAATACAAACATTGTAATTTTGTCTTATGAAAACATTTCTCTACATTTTCGCTATCGGATTCTTATTTTCTTGCCAGGGTAAGAATGTATCTGTTAAAAAGAAAGAAAACAGTCAACAACAAGTGATTCCTGTTCATGCCAATAGTCAAATTGAATTTGAAGTAGAGGGAATGGTTTGCCAAATGGGTTGTGGCGGTTCGATGCGAAAAGAATTGAAAAAAACGGGAGCAGTAGAACGAGTGGAGGTTGATTTTGAAGAAAACAAAAAGGTTCAACTCGTAACGGTGAGTTATGATTCCACGTTAATTAAAGCAGAAAAAATCGGTGCGATATTAAATACGATCAACGATAAGCAATTTACAGCGAAACGCATGTCAAAAAAATCCATCTAATGGAATTGTTTTATCGAGAGTTGGGTGAGGGTCAACCCCTTGTCATTCTTCATGGATTGTTTGGATTTTCGGATAACTGGCAAACTCAAGCGAAGAAATTCGCTGAATATTACCGTGTTATTTTAGTTGATTTAAGAAATCATGGACACTCTCCATGGTCGGAGGACTTTTCGTACGAATTAATGGTTTCAGATTTAGAAGAGTTATTTCAAACCTTGCAACTTAAAAATGTCATTTTACTGGGACATTCAATGGGAGGGAAAGTGGCCATGCACTTTGCACAGAAAAACGAATCGTTGTTAGATAAATTAATTGTGGTGGATATGGGAGTGAAATCCTATCCTTTACACCATCAACATATCTTAGCAGCGTTTAATCAAATTGACTTATCGAAGTTATCAGCTAGAAGCGAGGCGGAATCGATTTTAAAACAATTTATCGACTCAGAAGGAGTTAGACAATTCCTGTTGAAGAATCTTTATTGGAAGGAAAAAGGAAAGTTATCTTGGCGGGTAAATTTCCCTGTTCTGGAAGCTGCGATGCCGGAGATCTTGAGTTCACTTCCCATGAAAGAAGTCTTTATTCCAACGCTTTTTATTCGTGGGATGTTATCCAATTATATTTTGGACGAAGATATTTCCACGCTTGAGGAATACTTTCCGGATGCTCAAATCATCAGTGTTGAGGATGCAGGACACTGGGTTCATGCGGAGGCACCGGAAGCTTTCGTTGACTCAGTACTTGGTTTTTGTTTGAGATAAAAAAAACCGCCCATTTCTGAGCGGTTTCCCAATTCAATTGAATTTGTTATTAGTGTTGAACGATGAATTTACGTGTTTCAACAGCTGATCCGTTTGTAAGGATAACTGTGTACATTCCGTTTGTCAACGTTGTAGTATTGATGGCAGTTGTAACACCATTTACCGTTTGATTAGCAACAACTTTTCCAGTTAAGTCAATAATTTGAACAGAACCTTCCGTCATGTTACTTTCGATTGTTACCACTTCAGATGCTGGATTAGGGTAAACTTCTAATGTATTAGCAGTCACATTATCCAATCCTAAAACACCCATATTCATACGAATAGCGAATGCATTTCCATTTGAATAAGTTGCATCACCAATTAAGTGAATCATAGAAGCGTAATAAGGTTGAAGTACTGTTTCATCATTCAAGATGCGAATGATGTTTGTGTTTGTCGCATCAACTTCTGTAATAACTGCAGCAAAATATGCACCATCAGCTAAAGCAACTGGTTGAGGGAAGAATACAGTGATTTTTCCAGCAGCAACATCAGCAGCAGTAACGATGTAATAATCACTTTCAGCAACGTTTCCGTTTAAGTCAGTCACTGATTGGTATCCATCAGCAAAGAAAGTTGCAGTATCGATAATAGAAACTTGGATAGATGTACCAGCAGTTGTTGTACTAGCAATTCCGATTTCTAAAGACACAACAACATCGTTTGTATTTCCACCACGTAAGTTGTACATGTTTGCGAAAATTGTTCCAGTTGGCGTGTTGAAAGAGTTCGAACCTAAAGCGGTTGTTGTTTGTAATTCTGTTGGATTAATTCCAATTCCATCCAATGCATATACATTGCTTGTTACTTCAAAATTACGTTTCCCGATGTTATTTGCAAATAATGCACTTCCCGTTGCTTCTTCTGTAGAAGATACTGTGTATGTTCCGTTATAAACACCTACTGTTAAAGCTGGAGTTTCAGTTGCTCCATATGCAATTGTATCGTTAGGTAATACGGCACCAATGCTGTAGTTATAAGTAAGACCAGCACCAAAGTTTACATTAGCAACTGTATTAGAGTTTGCTGCAGATCCAAAGTTAAATACACTTCCACCGATGTCATAAGATGCATCTAAATGAGCAACTGGTGTTTTTCCGTATTCAATTCCTAAGTTGTTTGTTCCTGCCACGAATGGTGAAATAGAACGTAAGTCATAAGCTGGTTGCTCAACGATTTTAACGTCATCAACTAACCAAGCATAATCCCAAGAACCGATATAACGTAAACGGAATTTCACGTTTGCGTGTCCACCTGCTGCAGAAGAAATATTTACTTGAGAGTTTTCTTGATAAAGTGTACTTGTTGCTTTATCTAAGTTAACTGGGAACTGAATCCAAGTTGTACCGTTGTCGTTAGAAACTTCGAAAATAGTTTCCGTTGTTTGCCACATACGAACACGTTGGTTAAATTCCAATACTACGTTTGGATACATTGAACAGTCAATTGTTCCTGTGTATGTCAATAAGGCATCTTGGTTACCATTGTTTGATCCAACAGCGTCAGAATCAAATAATGCATATCCATTCTCATTCGTTACAGTATTGTTTGGATCAACCCAAGCTCCAGTACTATACCCAAGAGATGTAGATGTACTTGTAGAGATTGCCCAGTCTTGAGCATCACCAGTCAAGTTTGAAATCGCCCATTGAGAAGCAACAGAGAAATCGTTAGACCAAATTGTCACTTTTTGATGAGCAGCTGGTTTAACGCTAGATTTTTGAATGACTTCAACATTCATTTCTTTGGCAGCTAATTTTTGTTTCTGCGCAGAAACTCCAAGACTAGCAAACGCCAAAGCGGTTAATAAGTAGACTTTTTTCATAATTAATTAATTTATAAGTGAGGCGAATTTAATGAAAATTCTTATCGAAACAAACAGAATTACCTAATATTCTCGGTGAAATAAGAATTCTGCGAGTTGTTCAAGTTCTGTAATTGGATTCGGGCTGGAAACACGACTTAATGCATCCATCGCCAGGCGATAATGATGCTTCATTTCTTGCTGACATAATTCCTGGATTTGTAACTCTCCAAAAATGGTTTTTGTCTCGGAAATTTTACGTTCTGAATCAGATTCAGTTTGCAAAAGCAACAAGCGATTTTTTTGATCCTCATTGGCATGTTGTTTCGCTAAAATGGACAACAATGTTTTTTTGTTAGCAAGGACATCACCCCCCACTTGTTTTCCCACTTTTTCTGGATTACCGTACAAATCGAGTAGGTCATCCTGAATTTGAAAAGCTATGCCAAAATGTTCACCAAATTGATAGAGTTGATGTCTGTTTTCTTCTGTTGTCTCACCGATTATTGCCCCCATTTCCAAGGCACAACCTAATAGTACAGATGTTTTTAGTCGAATCATTTCGATGTATTCTTCACTTGAAACATCATCCCTCGTTTCAAAATCCATATCCATCTGTTGACCTTCACAGACTTCAATTGCTGTTTTATTAAAAATACGAAGCAATGTTGGAACCAGATGGGCAGGATGGAGGCTTAATTGTTCGTATGCCTTCACAAATAATACGTCACCTGATAGAATGGCAATATTTGTATTCCATTTTTCATGCACCGTTTGTTTTGCTCGACGTAAGGGCGCAGCATCCATGATGTCATCATGAATCAAGGAGAAATTATGAAAAAGTTCAACGGTCATCGCCGCGGACATGCTTTCCTGAATGGACTTTCCGAATAGATTGGCAGACATTAGTGTCAACATTGGTCTCATGCGTTTCCCTCCAAGTGTCATAAAATACCTCAGTGGATCGTATAGATTTGATGGATTTTCAGGAAAAGAAAAGTGTAAAATTTCTTTTTCTATGTGTTGGCTGTAGTTTTCGATTGTATTCATCGTCGTTTAAGCAATTGGAGCAAATAGGATCCGTATCCACTTTTAACAAGTGGTTCTGCAATTTGTTTTAATTGATCTTTTGAGATAAATCCATTTCTGTAGGCTACCTCTTCGATGCAACCAATTTTTAATCCTTGTCTTTCTTCAATCACTTGAACGAATTGACCGGCCTGCATCAAAGAAGCGAAGGTACCTGTATCTAGCCAAGCGGTTCCTCGATCAAGCACTGCGACTTTTAGTTTTCCTTGACGTAAATATTCTGCGTTGACATCAGTAATCTCGTATTCACCCCTTGCAGATGGCTTTAAGTTTTCTGCAATTTGAACCACGCTATTATCATAAAAATAAAGTCCTGGTACGGCAAAATTAGATTTAGGCTGTTTCGGTTTTTCTTCGATGGAAACGGCATTCATCTCTTGATCAAATTCCACCACGCCATATCGTTCAGGGTCACTGACATGATAAGCATACACAACGCCGCCTTCTGGATCATTGTTTTCTTTCAGAAGTGCATCCATTCCAACACCATAAAAAATGTTGTCTCCCAAAATGAGTGCAACTTTATCGTTTCCAATGAATGATTTACCAATCACAAAAGCTTGCGCTAAACCATTCGGCACTTCTTGAACGGCGTACGAAAACTGACAACCCAAATTTTCTCCGTTGCCAAGTAATTTTTCAAATTGTGGTAAATCGTGTGGCGTGGAAATAATCAAAATCTCTTTTATTCCAGCACTCATTAAAATGGAAAGTGGATAATAGATCATTGGTTTATCATACACCGGCATTAATTGCTTACTAACTGCAAGTGTTAATGGATGTAATCTTGTGCCAGATCCTCCCGCTAAAATGATTCCTTTCATAAGCTAGATTTTAAATGAATTATAACCAACGGAACAAATCTTCAAACATGCGCTTACCCCAAGGAGTCGTTGCGTAGTCTTTTTCAATTTTTTGACGAAGCTCATTCAATGTGAAGACTTTGTTTTTTCCAGTTTCAATCGTCATGTCCTCTTTGCTTGGCGTGATTTCTTCGATTTTTTTCGCAAAGTAAATGATTCCACCATCCTCGGTAGCTAAACCTAGAATTGTTCCAGGTAAACCACAGAATCCTTCCGGACCAACCGAAGGGACTAGTGCCGTTGTATACCAAGCATAAATGCGAGTGCTATCGTTTTTCTGATAAACTGCTTTTCGACATTCATACCCGCAAATACTGCGTTTACTATCCGTTATTTTCCAGTTTCTCTTTGGTAAACTGTCTGAAACATATACATTTTGTCCCATTAGACCTAAAACCGTTAGTTGTTTACCCGTTTTTAAATTTTGATAGTAACTGTTCTTTGTTGTCATCCAGGCCATGTCATCAACCTTGTCAGTTGGCACTGCCTTGAAAACAGATGCTGTATCATTAAAATATAGGGTAAATGCTTCTGTTCTAATTTTATTTTCTTCCGTGACCATCCGGCGCATGCGTTGATCCGTAAATTTTTTCTCCAAGTTCGTTCGACGTTCAAAGGTGATTTTCCCTTTGAGCATGTATTGACTATTTGCCTGAAATGCAAGGCAAAGAATCAGAACGAGTCCTTTAATGCCAGCCTTTGAAATCATCTTCTCTCGTTTTATTGTTATTGAATTTGTAAGTTAATTTCATCAAAAAGTAGCGCGAAATAATTTTGGTGTAATTATCTGTGATAACGTTGCCATTAATTTGACGCTGTAAATTCAAGTTTTGATTTAAAATATCATTTGCAGACAAGGCAATAATGACATTTTCTGTTTTCAAGAATGCTTTGCTCAATTCAAAATTGATGATAAAAATGTTCTTGTTATAGGAAGCTGCTCGTCCAGTGTTAATGGTGTAAGTGGCATCCGCTTTAACTTGGAAATGCTGTGGTAAACGCCATTCTCCATCGATAAAATATTTTTGAGTGGCGTATGGTTGATTTGACACGCTGGAAAGTGAACTAACTGGATTGTTGTAACTATAGGAGTTTCCAATCGTGATGTTCAAGGAATCTAATTTCAATTCAATATCAAGTCCAGCGGTGATGCTTGACGTTTTCGTTACATTCGTTTGACCATTAATGTAGTTGGTGTATTTGTTGTAGGATCCATTCACATTCGGTGCAAATTCAATTTTGCGATTAAAGACTGGTAAGCCACCTCCCGCATATACATTGGCAAAAATATTTCCATTTACGTTTACCGTTTGAGTTAATGTTTGTCCAAATTGATTATAGGTCGTTGAGGAGGCAAATGCGTTATTGGTCAAGGAAGCATTGGCACCTCCCCAGAAATACCTTCCAGTTAGGGCTTGCCATACATTGGCATTTAAACGTAGGTTGTGAACATAATTCGGCTTTAAATTTGGATTTCCAATTTGAAGTCGGTTCGGATTGGTGTTATCTTGTACCGGTTGAAGGTCATTAATCGCGGCAGGGGATGATGCGGTTGAATAGTTCAAGTTGATGCGCTTACTCATTCCAGGTTTGAACTGATAAGAGAATTTCGGAAGGAAATTTTGAATATCCTGTTGTGTGACAACAGAAGTAATCAAATTCGTACTTTGGACTTGGATATTTCTAAAACCAACGCCTCCTGTAACGGTATGTTGACGGTGTTCAAAAATGAGCATCCCTGTTCCGCGTTGTTGGAAGCGCGTATTATCAAATTCATTGGTGTACATGGAATCTTGCTGCGTGTAATTCCCCACTGCATCACGTACAAGTGAACGTTTTGTTTGATTGGATTTTCCGGATTCCAAATAGTATTCTACTTGCACTTTTAATTTTTTTGCGATCGGCTCCGTGTAGGTAAGAATACCATAGTTTGTAGTTGTTCCGTTGTTGTTGATTTTTTCTTGGTCGATGGTGTCTGATTGCGCGCCTGTTTTCAAGGTGTACAAGTTTCCATCCGACTGATTGGTATTGGCATTAAGAATGTATTTCAATTCAAGTTCTCGGTTGACTTTTTTAAACTTTCGACGTAAAATAGCTTCGGAATTACTGGAAAGTCCCTTCGACGCATTTGTGTTGCGAACACTCGTATTTAAGTAAGGGGAGAAGGCTTCGTCAAGAAATGTATTTTGACTCAAATTATTCGATTCTCCGAAATCCACATGTAAATTCGGACGTAATTCTAAATAGGTAAGCGAATCAATATTCGTTGAATACGTTAAATTGAATCGGTGTGATTGATTCTTTGAAACGTTCGATGTAGAGTCCTTTGTGAAATAAGAACTATCTTGAAGGAAATATTGAGATTGACTGCTGGTCACGGCATTCAATCTATTTTCATAATAAGAGTAGTTAAATCCAATTTTACCTGTTTTCCCTATGCGATCCGCGTAGTAAATTCCAGCTTTCATTGTTTGTGGTATCCCGGATGAATTATTTTTACTGGATTGATCCCACATGGTCATTCCACTATTGTTACGCTCATTATCCAAGCCGAATTTATTCATATCTCCAAAGCCAAAATTAGATTTCGGTGTGTTTGAAGTCAACATAAAAACGGAGATTTTTTGTTTTTTATTGAAATTGTTGAGTAGAACTTCCCCTTCATAAAATGGATTATCGCGAACGAGTCCAAAATCGGAAGCACCGGAAATTTTCCCGAAATATCCCTTTTTCGCACTGTCCTTCAATTTTAAATCTAGGACTTGGATTTTGTCGTCTTCACCAACTGCGGCATCTTCATTTTTCTTTTCGTACACTTGCACCGAAGCCACGCCATTTGCACCTAAATTTCTGGTTGCAATGGTTGGATCCGTTCCAAAAAATTCATCGCCATCCACCAAAACTTTGCTGATTTCTTTTCCTTGAGAGGTGATGCTTCCATCATCCGAAACCTTAATTCCAGGAAGCTTTTTTAATAAGTCCTCCACCACAGCATTTTGACCAACTTTGAAAGAGTCCGCTACATAAACAAGCGTGTCTCCGCGAAAATAGATGGCATTTTTATTCGTGATCACGGTTACTTCGCGAATGTTCTGAGTTTTCTGCTGAAGTTGAATTCTTGGCACTTTAATGTCATAATTATCCTTGGATCCAATAATGTAATAGGTTTTTGTTTCCAAGCGAGGATGCTCAATAATTAACTGAAAAGTATCAATTGGGAAACCGCTTAATTCAAACTCGCCCAATTGATTTGTTCGGGTGAAATTTAACAGAACTGAGTCTTTTAGACGCAGCGCCATGACCGAAACATTTTTCAACGGAACCACATTTGAGGTGTCGTAAATAATGCCTGTTAGTTTCATTTGTTGTCCAAAAGTTGATTGATGGCCAATCCAAAGAAAGGAAATCAAAAAAAACAGAAGTTTGAAAGAAAGATTGCTGAAGTAAAAGTTTTTTGTCAAAACACAATTATTAATGATAAACTAAATACGCTTAAACCCTAAAAAAGTTCGCTCCAAGTTTTAGGAGGAAAAATCCAATGAAACTAAAGCCTGAAAAGAAAATCCATCAGGTTCAGTAATCGGAGAAAATTGAACGTCCATTCGCTTATTTTTATAACTACTTTCTGATTGTAAAAGTTGCTTGAGAATAGGCGATTCTACATTAAATGCCACTGTTGTTGTTTGATGATCAGTTCCTAGAACGATGTACTTTCTTCCAAAAGCTTCATCAAAACCCCTGAATCTCGTTTCAAAATCACCTGTTCGTTTGACAATCGCCAAGCATTTTTGATGATCAAGCATTTCTTTCACTCCATTTTCCAACTCAACGGAAGAAAGATTTTCTGTTGTTGCTGTTCTCTCAAATGTCGCGATGACAGCGCCTGTTAAACTGTAGTAACTTCGTTTTTCCGTGAAAATGGGATGTTTCTTTTCATAGTGATAAACCACTTGTTGACTCACGGATTTCAATCCATTCAAAAAATAGAAGGTTTGTTCCGTTTTCTTTCCATTTGTTTGCGTTTCGGTCTGTTTCATTTTAACAATCTCCATCTTGTTGTTAATCCAAGCGATGGCTTCTGTGGTGTTACCCTCTGAATCTGTGTAAAACAAACTTTGAATGCGATCAAGGTTCTTGTTTTTTTCAACCTTTTGAACATAATTCTCGAAAACAGCAAGTTTCTTGAATTCTTCCGGAAATTCGATCCGTTTTTTCTCTGTATGTTGTCTTTCTTTAGCCGGTTCATTACTGCAAGAAAGCAGGATGAAAAATAGGATAACAAGGGAGTTTAGGAGAGAGATTGTACGATTCATCAGCATTCATAAAAAATAGCAACGTGAAATTAAGCAATCATCTTGAATTTTTGGCTTCCAACTTGAAATCTTTAGGAACTTCGGATTGTTTTGTACCTTTGTTTATGCCGAAAATGATTGCCATTGATTTTGGACTAAAACGAACAGGGCTTGCTATCACTGATGAGCAGGCGATTATCGCTAGTCCTCTGACTACTGTAGATTCCAATAAATTGATGGCGTATTTGGTCGAACTAACGAGCAAGGATGTTATTTCTACGATTGTTCTTGGGTTTCCAACGAGACTTGATGGATCAGATACGAATATCACTGAAAATGTTCGAATTTTGAAGCAGGTTCTTGAAAAACAATTTCCTCAATTAACAGTTGTTTTGCAGGATGAGCGTTTTAGTTCGTCACGAGCGATGGAAACCATTCATTTTGTCGGAAAAAAGAAACAAATGAAGGAAAAAACATTGGTTGATAAACTGGCTGCCACATTGATTTTACAAGATTACCTTTCGCAGCGATAATTTCACGTAGAAATCCTTAATTTTGTCGCATGATATTACCTATTGTTGCTTACGGAGATCCAGTTCTGAAAAAGGAAGCGGAAGAAATTGATGAAAAGTATCCTGACTTATCGAAGTTGATTTCGGATATGTTTGATACCATGTATCATGCAAAAGGTGTTGGATTAGCTGCTCCGCAAATTGGAAGAAGTATTCGATTATTCATTGTGGATGGTAGTCCTTTCGCTGATGAAGAAGATGATGAGCCAGATCCAAAGGCAGAAGGAATTGAGCATTTCAAAAAAGTGTTTATCAATCCAATCATTGAGGAAGAATCAGGCGAGAAATGGTCCTTTCAAGAAGGATGTCTGTCTATTCCGCAAATTCGTGAAAATGTCTTCCGTAAAGAAAAGGTCTTGATTACCTATTTTGATGAAAATTGGGAGTTTCATGAGGAAACATTTGATGGATATGCTGCACGAATTATTCAACATGAATATGATCATATTGAAGGAATCCTGTTTACCGATCACCTTTCTCCTTTGAAAAAGAAAATGCTAACAAAGCGCTTGAATAACATCGCAACAGGAAGAATTGATGTTGATTATAAAATGTCCTTCCCGGATGCGAAAAAACCTAAAATGATATGAGAATTTATTGGCTGATTTTAACTATTTCCATTATTTCAATCGTCTCTTCTTGCGGTCAATCAACAAACGCGGATAAAAAAACGGAGTTGAAGACCAGTATCAAACAAATGGAAGATTCGATCATGTCCATTCAAAAGGATCCGATTCAAGCGGCAAAAATGCCTAGTTTGACGAATATTGAATTGATTAATCGTTTGTTGGCATATTATCACGCTTATCCAAAGGATCCGTATTCAGCGGAATGTCTGTTTAAAACACACATCAAATACAGTGACCTACAGGCCTATGACCTTTCTGTCGCTTATGGTGATACTTTAATTCAGTTATTTCCTGCGTATAAAAACAAAGATTTTCTTTTGGAAAGTTTAGCGAGTACTTACGATGTACTCATCGAACCTAGAGATCAGGAAAAAGTGGCTTACTACTATGGACTCTTATTAAAAGAGAACATCAACGATTCAAAACGCAAGGATATTCAAAATCGATTGAAACACATCGATATGGACTTTTTTGAATATAGCCAATTTCAATCTAAATAAGTTCAGAATGTAAATCGTGAAAGAAATTCGGGTAGGATTTTGCTACGCATTTTTCATCGGTTAATTCCACTGAATTTTCTGAAATACAAGCGGAAATCGTTCCTGCCATCGCAATTCGATGATCATCGAATGTTTGTACTATTCCTCCTTTTAACGAACCAATTCCATGGATGTGAATGACATCTGATTCAATGTCATAATGGATGTCGTTCGTTCGTAGAAATTGACTCATGGCCAGTAAGCGATCCGATTCTTTGTTTTTGAGTCGCGTTACACCGTAAATGGAAGACCTTCCTTTTGCGGCACAGGCTAAGATGACGAGGATTGGGAATAAATCGGGGCAATTGTCAATGTGAAATTCAAATGGCTGTTTTTCGTTTGATTCTTCTATGACAAGTAGTTCCTTTTCCCAACGAATGGTGGCACCGAACGAAAGCAATGCTTCTAAAATGGCCCGGTCAGCCTGTAGCGAATTTGCGGATAATCCGGATACTTGTATTGTGCCTGAAATCGCAGCCCCAACCAATAAATTAGCTGCGCCACTCCAATCTCCTTTTATGTGTACTTCGGGTAGATCATATGTCTGCTGACCTTCAATTTCGTAACTGAAAGTATCGGTTTGTTGCATGGTTATTCCAAAATCCTTCATCCGTGCAATGGTCATTTCCAAATATGGTTGACTCTTCAAAGATTCGATGGTAATTTTTGTGTTTGATTTTAACAAAGGCGCCAACATGAATAATCCACTGATCGCCTGAGACCCAGCTTCTCCATTAATGGTGAAATTTGATCTGGTAACGGAGCCTTGAATCAACAAGGGCAGACGTCCTTCACTAGAGTCTATTTGAAAACCAACTTGATTTAATATCTGACAAAGCTGCGTTTGGTCACGTTTTTGCAAGGTTCCTTCACCGAGCAGCTGAAGTTCTTTTGTCGCAGCCATTCCGACAAAAGACAAGGTGCGCAAGGCAAATCCGCTTTCATTCACGTTTAAAATCACTTTCTCTTGGTTTTTATCCTGAATAGGTTCTATGATCTGCGTTTCCGGATGGTAAATGGCACCTAATTCTTGTAAGCAAGTGAGCATAGCCTGCACATCGTCGGAATGATCTAGACCATAGATTTTGGTGGGAGTTTTACTAAACGCTGAAAGAATCAAACAACGTTGGGCGTCGCTTTTCGAGGCATTTGCTTGAATAATGTGTCGGAAGTCAAATGGCTGAATCGTCTTCATTCTTCGATAAAATTTCAGATTGAATGCGAATAGAATCTTGGTGAATTAATTTAAAAAGTTGACTTACAAAATCAACGGATAGTCCAGATTCACTTCCCTTTTGTACGTTTCTTTTCAGTGCTTCTTCCCAGCGATTGGATTGTAAAATGACATGATTTTTGTCTTTTTTAAAGGCGCCAATTTGCTCAGAGATACGCATTCTTGTTGTGAGCAATTGAATCAATGCTTCATCCGTCTGATTGATTTGATCGCGCAGGTCTAACATAGCATCCTCGGCAATTTCAGATCGATTTCGGATGGTTAAGGAACGCAATAATTGCTTCAATTCCTCTGGCGTTATTTGTTGTTTCGCATCAGTCCATGCGTGAGTTGGATGACAATGTGACTCAATCATAAGTCCATCGTAATTCAAATCCATCGCCTTTTGCGCCAAGGGTAATAATAAATGAGCGCGTCCTCCGATATGTGATGGATCGCAAATGAGTGGTAAACTAGGCAATTCTTGTTTTAAATCAATCGGAATTTGCCAATTTGGGTCGTTTCGGTAGAGTGTTTTCTCATAAACGGAGAAACCACGATGAATGGCAGATACGTCCGTAATTCCGGCTTTCATAATTCGTTCAATGGCGCCAACCCATAATTTCAAATCTGGATTCACCGGATTTTTAACCATCACCTTAATGTTGGTTCCTTTCAGGGATTCGGCAATTTCTTGAACGGTAAATGGGTTGACTGTAGATCGTGCACCAATCCAAATCATATCAAGATTCTTTTTTAGTGCAAGTTCAACATGTTCTGCCTTCGCAACTTCTGTTGCAATTTTTAATCCGTAGGTATCGCGAACTTCACAGAGCCAATCAATGCCAACATCTCCAATTCCTTCAAATTCACCTGGTCGAGTTCTAGGCTTCCAAATTCCAGCGCGGAAATATTCTAATTTCATATCGGACAATCCGCGAGCCGTCTCCAGAACTTGCGCTCGAGTTTCCGCGCTACACGGACCAGAAATGACCATTGAATGTTCAGGCAACATAAAGTAAAGATACAAAAAAGGGGAACGAATTCCCCTTACAATTATTTCGCGTAATTAACCGCTCTTTTCTCTCGAATCACGGTGACTTTTACTTGTCCCGGATACGTCATTTCTGTTTGAATGCGTTGTGAAATCGTAAACGAAAGTTCTTCTGAACGTTGATCAGAAACTTTTTCCGCTTCTACTAAAACACGCAACTCGCGTCCGGCTTGTATCGCATAAGCGCTTGAAACGCCTTCGTAAGATAAAGCTAGATTTTCCAGTTCTTTGATACGTTTGATGTATGCTTCAACGATTTCGCGTCTTGCACCAGGACGTGCACCAGAGATGGCATCACATACTTGTACAATTGGTGAGATCAAGGTAGTCATTTCGATTTCGTCGTGGTGAGCACCGATGGCGTTCAACACATCTCCTTTTTCACCGAATTTCTCTGCGATTTTCATACCCAAGATCGCGTGCGGTAATTCTGGCTCTTCATCCGGAACTTTACCAATATCGTGTAACAATCCTGCGCGTTTTGCCAATTTCACATTAAGACCAAGTTCTGCTGCCATGATGGCACATAAATTGGCCACTTCTCTGGAGTGTTGAAGTAAGTTTTGTCCGTAAGATGAACGGTATTTCATGCGTCCAACCATACGCATCAATTCTGGATGTAAACCATGAATTCCTAAATCGATACAGGTACGACGTCCAGTTTCTGCAATTTCTTCATCTAATTGTTTGCGCGTTTTCGCTACTACTTCTTCAATGCGAGCAGGGTGAATTCTACCGTCAGAAACAAGTTGGTGTAAAGACAAGCGAGCGATTTCACGTCTTACTGGATCAAAACAAGATAAGATAATTGCTTCAGGAGTGTCATCCACAATGATTTCTACACCTGTTGCTGCTTCCAATGCACGAATGTTTCTACCCTCACGACCAATAATTCTTCCTTTCACCTCATCAGATTCGATGTTAAATACAGAAACCGCATTTTCAATGGCTTGTTCTGTTGCCACACGTTGAATGGACTGAATGACGATTTTACGTGCTTCCTTATTGGCATTTAATTTCGCTTCTTCGGTAATTTCTTTGATGGTAGCCATTGCTGCGGTTCGCGCTTCATCTGTCAACGCAAGCATCAAGTGGTTTTTCGCATCTTCAGCAGACAAGTTGCTGATTTTAGATAATTCCGCTACTTGTTTTTGTTGGATTTTATCCAATTCTTGTTGGCGAAGTTCCAAGGCCTGAACTTTCGTATCGTAATCCGTTTTTGCTTTTTCCGCTTCTTTTTCTTTGCGGTTTAATTCTTCTAATTTTTGATTTAACGTTTTCTCTTTCGCACGGAAACGGTCCTCATTGGATTGCATGCGTTTTTCACGTTCACGAATAGATTCTTCGTGTTCCTCTTTTTGTTTCAGAAATTTCTCTTTGGATTGTAAGGCTCTTTCCTTACGGATGTTTTCAGCCGCTATCTCGGCATTTTTAATAATTTCTTTGCTTTTAGATTGAACGAAGAAACGCTGAGCGACGACCGCGGCTCCAGCTCCTCCAATTAAACCTATTAATAATCCGACTAACCACATATTCTTTTAATTAAGTATGAATATTGGTCGTTGAAATGAATGTAAATTATTGAATTCCGTCTAGTTCTGATGATAAGGACGACAAAGCGTCTTCAATTTCAGTGTAATCTACAGGTTCTGGTGTACTCGGAACATTTTCGCTCACGGCTTTGGCTAATAATTGCAAAGCTGACATAGCGATTAAGTCTTGGTTATCATTAACGGCATAATTCTTACGAAGTAATTCAACGGCTTTGTTTATGTCCGCAGCCGCTTTGGTCACTTTTTCCTCGTCACTTATCGGCACATTTAGTGGGTAAGTTCTTCCGGCAATGGTGATTTTAAGTGATACTTTACTCATTATGCTTGCTTCAACTGTTCGATACAGAATTCAATTTCTTTTACTAGTTCATCAATTTCCTGCTCATTTTTTCCTTTTACGGAAACAGGAACTTCAACGACTTTATTTTCAGCCAAATGAAGTGCTGACTTCAAAGTTTCGATTTCTTCTTTCAAGAGTGCAATGGCAGCCGATTCAGCTACTAATTGCTCATTCACACGATCAATTTCTTCTTGAAGTATCTCGTTTTTCGAACGCTCAACACGAAGGGCTTCCCCAATTCGATTGGCTTTTCGACTTATCTCTTGTATGGTATCTTGAATCTTTTCAGTCATTACTTTTGACTTTGTACAAAGTTAACAAGCATTCGATTACTTTGAACATTTTTCTGCATCTATTTTACATTTTTTTTGAAAGTGTATCTTTGTCTATGTTCAAATGGACCTCTTCTTTCGTTTTTTTCTTCATGAGCATTGCTCTAAACGCTCAAATCATCACTGTTGATTCTTGTTGGCATCTTCCCATTGGTACTACTGTTCCTGAATTGAGTGCGGTTTTTGGAGATATGCGTCCGAACCATTTTCACATGGGATTGGACTTTCGCACAAATGGTCGTGAAGGAATTCCTCTGTATGCCATCGCGAATGGTTATGTGTCGAGAATTCGTGTTTTTCCTGGTGGATATGGTCGCGTTTTGTACATCGATCATCCAAATGGACTCACATCCGTTTATGCGCATTGTTCCCAATTTTCGGATCGGATTTCGAAGGTGATTTATACGTTTCAATATGCCACTCATCAAAATGAAGTCGACATCAAACTTCATCCCAATCAGTTGCCAGTCGTAAAGGGAGAGCAAATTGCCTTGTCTGGAAATAGTGGTAATTCAACGGGTCCTCATTTGCATTTTGAACTGAGGGATACGAAAACGGAACACGCATTGAATCCGCTGTTACATGGTTTTCATGTGAGTGATCAAGCTTTGCCAAACTTGCATGGTATCCGCATCGTGGCGATCGATGAAAATGGATTTTTACTCCCGGGAAAATCATTAGTGGTTCCTTTGAGTAAATTAAATCATCACATATCGATACCAGAACACTTTATTAAAGGACATGAAAAATTGGGTGTTTGTATCTCCGCAACAGACCCAATGAAGACGGGTGGGAATGGTTTTGGCTTGTTTTCAGCGGAAATATGGACCACGAAACATGAACAATTTGGTTTTGAATTGGCGGAAATATCCTTTGACGATTCCCGATATGTGAATAATCACATGGACTATGATGAATACAAGACGAAGGGCATTAAATTCCAGAAACTGTTTCGAAATAAATGCAATCCACTCACCATTTATCAATGGCAATCCATGGGTGGTATTTCTTTGCATGGATATGATTCAATTCCTTGTTCCATCATGTTGGAAGATGTCAATGGAAATGTTAGTCAACATGAATTAATGATTACATATCCGTTTGAGTTCAACAAAACAACGAGCAATTTATTCGATTCAAAAAGTTATTTCCTTCCAGATTCTTCCTATTCTTTTTACCATAAAAACATGCATGTTTTTGTCGATGATCATACCTTTTACGAGCCTGTTAAAAAAAGCATCAATTTAAACAACGCTCAATTTGGAACGGCTAAAACGGTCATTCAAAAGTCAGTTTGTATTGAAATGAAAGCAAAAGATCATCTCCCAACTGGAAAACAATTCATTAGTGTTGCAGGAGAAGCACTTGAAACTAAAATAGAAGGTGAATGGTTAACAGCTGAATCAAAACAACTAGGGATATTTTCCATTAAAACTGACACTATCGCTCCGAATATTCAGTTTATGCCTAGTTCTAGTAATGTCGTTTTACCAAGTCAATTTTCATGGAAAATAGGTGATGCTCAGTCGGGGATTCTTTCTTATGAATTATGGTTAGACGGAAAGTGGACACTCGTTTATTTTGATCAAAAGAACAATTTGATTACTTGGAAAAACGATCAAAAGGTGACCTTGATTGGTCCGAAATCAACTACATTAATGGAAGTAGAACTTCAGGTTACAGATCGCTGTGGGAATAAACAAGTCTGGAAAAATCAATGGTCCGTTATCGACGAATCCCATTTGCATCCTTTAGATAAATAGGGGAGAAGTAGGCTACATTTTCAAAGTTTGACGCTTGAAATTTGTTGAACGCAATTCGCGCTTGTCCAACGGCACTTGAAATCACTTCATCTTTCCAAACAATGTTTCGATGTTGCCAAATTTCCTTACACTTCGAAGCGCCATCACCTAGCACGATAAAAGGCTCATAAGCTTCAAAAAGATGTTCATCAATGACTACAGCATCCAAATTCAATAAAATCTCATCGTTTGGACTATAAACTTCCGTGTACACTTCCATGCGTCGTGCATCCAACATGGGAATGATGTTCATTTGTGGATTGGGAATTAATTCCTTCAGTGCTTGAAGTGAGTCGATAGAAATAAGTGGAATATTTAGTGCGAAACACAATCCTTTCGCAGTAGAAATTCCAATGCGCAAGCCAGTATATGAACCTGGTCCGGCAGAAACACTGATAGCTGCAAGTTGGGTTAACTCTATATTTGCGTCCTTGATTACATCTTCAATAAAGAGCGTGAGGGCTTCACTGTGAATATAAGCGTCCGAAACGGACTCTTTACATGAAATGATTTGACCATTATTCGAAAGGGCAACGCTACAGACTTTTGTTGCGGTTTCTAAATGGAGGATGTATTTATTCATCTCCCATTTCAAATTTGAATCCAACTCCGTGAACATTAGTAATCTGAATGCTAGGATCTTCTTTTAGGTATTTTCTCAATTTTGTAATGAAAACATCTAAACTCCTCCCCACGAAATAATCATCTTGTCCCCAAACTGTGTTTAAAATCACGTCACGAGCGATCAATTGATTTTTAAAACGAAACAAAGTTCGTAAAATCATGGCCTCTTTTTTGGTCAAAGTTTGTTTTGTTGAAGGTGAATTCAAGGTGAAGTTTTCGGTGTCAAAGGTGAAAATTCCCAATTTGATCACTTTTTCTTCTGGTTGAACAACTTGCACTTTGACACGTTTCAATAAAGCTCTTACACGTAATTGTAATTCCTCCACACTAAAAGGTTTGGTCAAGTAATCATCTCCACCGGCGTTGAATCCTTCGATTTTATCTTCCGTCATGGATTTTGCAGAAAGGAATAAAATAGGAACATCGGTATTTACTTTTCGAATATCGCGCGCAAGTGTAAATCCATCTTTCACGGGAAGCATGACATCAAAAATACAGAGGTGATAGGGTTCTTCGTTGAAGCGACGTAGTCCTTCGGAACCATTTTCGCACAAGGTTACCGCATATCCATCGGAACGTAATTGATCAGAAATAACGATGCCTAGGTTGATATCGTCTTCTACAATGAGGATTTTTATTTTCATGGAAACGTCTTAAAAAGCCAAGAGCCTTGGATAAACCAAAGCTCTCAACTATTAACCTAAACCTACTACTAGTCCGACAAAGATAATGCAAATTAACCTTTCTAGTTACATAACATATGTTAATTTTTTCCTAAAAAATGAAATTCGTTGTTGAAGCTAAAACAAGGCGTAAAACAATGGCGTATATTTGATGCATAAAACAACTGATATGGCCTTTATTTTTGTGGTTGATGACGAAGAGGATATTCGTGAATTGTTGAAATACAATTTGGTACAAGATGGACATCGTGTTTCCACTTTTGAAAATGGCACATTGTGTCTGGCGGCAGTTCAGCAAGAAAAACCGGACTTGATTATTTTAGACGTGATGATGCCTTCGATGGATGGTATTGAGGTTTGTGAAGCCTTGAAAAACAATCCGGAAAATGAAGACATCCTCATTTGTTTCTTAACGGCACGAAGTGAAGATTACAGTCAGATTGCTGGATTGGAAGCAGGAGGTGATGATTACATTTCAAAACCGATCAAACCGAAAGTTTTAATGAGCCGTATTCATGCACTTTTGCGTCGAAAGGTAAAAAGCGAAGTAAAGGATGCCATCTCTCAAGAGTTAAAAATTAACCGCGAAAAATATTTGGTGGAAATGGATGGGGAAGAGATCCAACTTCCTAGAAAAGAATTTGAATTGCTGGCACTCTTGGCTTCACGTCCGGACTTTGTTTTCAAACGAGAAGTGATTTTGGAACAAGTCTGGGGGACAGATATCATCGTTGGTGATCGAACGATTGACGTTCACATTCGAAAATTACGCGAAAAATTAGGTGATCAATACATTTCCACTGTAAAAGGTATTGGTTATAAATTCAATCGATAGTTTGGTTCAATCTTTGTTAAGTTCAATAAAAAATTCACCAATGAAAACAATTTACTTTCTCCTTGTACTTTTTTTATTCCATGATTCTTACGCGCAGACTTTTGATGAGCAATTTAAGCCTATTCGTACCAAATTAGAAAATTGGGATCCAATTCGAGGTGCTTGGTTGGCTTTATCTATGATTTCCATGGCTGAACATAAAAATGTTCCAGATCGAACCTTTCCTGAGGACTTCACTCCTTATGAAATGTTAACAATGGTTTCGCTTGCTGACCGTAAAGACATTCAATCAATGGTGCAACAGAATCGATTACCGAATGGTACTTTTTCGAACAATCAGTGGGAATTAATTGAGTTATTTGTCAATCATTCTATGTGCTCTCAATTAATCGGACGTAGTTATGGTGATCCCCACTTGAATTCATTTGACAATGCTTCTTATTCTTTTCAGACGGTAGGAGAATTCGTTTTATCGAAATCGGAAAAGAATCAATTTGAAGTGCAAACACGTCAACAAGCTCAAACCGATAATTTCTCTTTAAATGCGGCTGTTGCCATGAATGTAGCTGGTGATCGTGTATGCTATTATGCGAGTACAAAGCCGGATCAATTAAATGGTAATCTTCGTTTGAACGGAATGCCATTGCAAATGCAGGGAAGAACTTATTTTCTACCGAATGGTGGGGTTGTTCGTTTGGAAGGAAGAAACTATACGGTCTCTTGGCCAACAGGTGAAATGCTTGTATTTGATGTTCGTTCATCGAATGGTTACGGTTTTGTGAATACGACTGTCCATGTTTTTGACTGTGATCGAAATAATTTTCAAGGGTTGTTAGGTAACGCCAATGGCATCGCAGATGATGATTTTCAAGGACGTGATATCAACCGTCAAAGACCAACATACATGGCTTTCTCTACTTTTGGAAATCCTTCGTTGCAACAAGCCTCAAACATTGCTGAAAAAGAATATTTAGCTTACTTAGCAAAAGATTTTGCCGATGATTGGCGTGTAACGAGTCAAACAACACTTTTTGACTACGCACCAGGAACATCGACAGATTATTACACGGACAGACGTTTTCCGATGGTTCATTTAACCGTAGCTGATTTGAATCCAACTCAACGTGATCAAGCAAGAGCAAAATGTCAAGCGATGGGTATATCAGCGAATGAAATGGGGGGTTGTATTTTCGACCAAGGGTATTTAAACCTTGCTCCAAATCAAGTTCCATTGCCATCCAAACCTATTCCAACTGAAACTGTATTAGGAACCATTAATAAGCCTGCATTAAATACCAATCAGCTTGTTTTTCCTGAAGAAAACTTAGCTCCTGCTGCTGGAAATAATCCGCTTCCGATACAACAACAAAAGCCATCAATGAATCGCGAGGAGAATCCTTCATTCAATCGACCAGAAACGGAACCAAGTAGGAATAACAATCAAACAGAACCTACAAGCCGACCTTCGAATCATGTTCCAATTCCAACTCATGTAAATCCTGTTCGACCTTCTACACCTGCCCCGGTCACTACACCAGTAAAACCGAGTCACACACCGGTACCGAGTTCGCCTGTTAGACCAAGTGCACCAGCAGTTCGATCAGGAAAAGGATAGTAATAACAACATGCATCAAAGTAAAGGGACCATGAGTCCCTTTTTTTTGTTGTTATATTTCCATCGATCCTTATCATCGGATTACCGAATGAAATCAATTCTCAGTGAGGATTAAACAAGTTGCAGAATGGCAAGTCCATAAGCTGACTAAAAACCTAAACACATTTCAATTTAGAGGTAAATAGCTGATGGCAAAACGTACGATCACCATTAGATAACTTCTTCCTTCAGAAAATCACATAAAAAAAGGACGAGAATTGCTTCCCGTCCTTCTTCGATAAGAGTTTACACGATTATTTGATTAATCGGAAAGTAAACGCATTTTGAGTATTTTTCAATACAATGAAATAAGATCCATTAGACAATGTACTTGTGTTGATGTGTGCATTGGAAGGACTCACTGTACCATTTAAAATCATTTTGCCATCCATATTCATAATGGTGAAATCATACGTTGATGTCACGTTACCAACAGTCAATTCTTGTTGAACTGGATTTGGATAAACGTTCATATCCGTCAAATTATTGTTTTCTATGCCTGCTTCAGCTAAATTAAATACTGAAATGATATTGTAATAAACAGGTTGAGATTTAATCGGACAGTATAATTGCAAAATAAGATTGTACAATCCGGTTGTTCCGAAAGGCACATTATAGTTGTAATTTACGTACATGGAATTCCCGTTCGTATCTACTAGATACCATGTTGTAAATAAAGAATCCTGTGTAAACATCGTATTTCCAAATGAAGCAGAAACCAAATATGCAGTATCTAAAGCTCCAAGGTCAATCGTACAATTGTACATCCAACTAGAACTTAAAGTTCCAATTACATTTGCTCCAGCGGCAAGATTACCAATAACCGTAACGGAGTCAATATTTGTAGAGGAATTTCCAATAGTTGTAGTTGCGGTGAATGAACATTGATTATTGTCATAAACAGTCACAGAATAAGTGCCCACACATAAATTGATTGGGTTTTGAACGGTTGATCCATTTGACCAAACCATGGAGTAAGGTCCCGTTCCACCATTGATTGTTAAAGTTGCCGTTCCGTCACACGCGCTAGCTCCTGTTGCATTGGTAGAGGAAATGTTTCCATTGAATCCAAAGCACGGATTCATCGCATTGGAATCAACAATTACTGTTGCGCTACTATTGGTTGAACAACCATTGGCGTCAAATACGGTGATAGCATACGTCCCAGGACATAAATTACCTAAGGTTGAGCCTGACCAAACACCCAAAACATTTGCGCTTTGATAAGTATAAGGAGCCATTCCACCAATTACATTGAGCGAAATTGAACCATTACATACGTTCGGTGCTGAAGTTGGAGTAGTTGAGCAAAATGCCATTAGCCCAGCACATGGATTTGTTGTGTTTGTTCCGATTGTAAATGCACTTGTTGAAGTGAATCCACCTCCGGAAAAAATTAGGTTGTATTGACCAGCACATAAATTTGTCACCATGTAGCCGCCATTTTGAATGACCGTATTTCCTTGCATCCACATCAGATTGGCACCGGTTACCAGATTATTCGTATCCACAAAGGCAACGCCATCACAAAGACCAGGGGCACTCACGTTTGTGACAGTCACAATAATCTGCGCTTGCATCTTAAATGAAAGAAGCAAGGTGAATAGAAAACTGAATTTTAATATATTTTTCATCGTAAAAGTTTTGTGTTTAGACGCCCTAAGTTACAAAAGGTTGCGTTAATATCACCTTGTATTGATTAATTTTGATGTATGAAAAAAATCAACGTGGGTATTTTAATGTGCAGTCTGCTCTGTTTGTGGACCGCTAACGCTCAAAAACAGCCAAAAATTGTGGTTGGAATCGTGGTGGATCAAATGTGTTATGATTATTTATATCGCTTTCAACATCACTTTTCTGCGGGAGGATTCAATCGATTTTTGAACAAAGGATTGAATTGTCGGAACACGCTATATAATTATGTTCCCACATTTACAGGACCTGGTCATGCATCTATTTATACCGGTACAACACCATCGAATCATGGAATTGTCGCGAATGAATGGTATCAACGTTCAACAAAAACCTTTGTGAATTGCGTTTCAGATAAATCTGTTCAGACAATCGGAAGTTCATCTTTGGAAGGACAAGCGTCCCCCAAGAACTTAAGAACATACACGGTAACTGATCAATTAAAATTAGCATCTCCAGAATCCAAAGTGATTTCAATTTCCATAAAAGACAGAAGTTCTATTTTGCCTGGTGGACACCTAAGTGATGGCTCTTATTGGTATGATTATGCTTCGGGTACCTTTATCACCAGTTCATTCTTCAAAGCTGAATTACCGAAATGGCTTCAACAGTTTAATCAGACAAAAAATGCAGATAAATATATGCGAACATGGGATTTATTAAATCCAAAAACAATGTATAAATCGCAGGATGAAAGTCCCTATGAAATGATTTTAAGCGGTAAAAAATCAGCTACTTTTCCTTATAATTTCAACGAAATGTCGAAAGTAGCGAATAACGCACACCAACTTTTTACCATTTCTCCTTTTGCCAATGAATTGTTAACGGATTTAGCTATGGAAGCGATGTCGCGTGAACAATTAGGATTGGATGGAAAAACAGATATGCTTTGCATTTCCTATTCAACTCCGGATATTGCTGGACATTCATTCGGACCATACTCCTTGGAGATGGAAGATATGTATGCGCGATTGGATCGTCAAATTGAAAAATTGCTTTCTCATTTGGAATCCATGTATGGCAAAGACGGCTTCATAGTTTTTCTCACTGCTGATCATGCCGTGGTTCCAGTTCCTCAAATGCTGATGGATCGCAAAATGCCCGGTGGATATTTGTTTTTAAATGAGCGAATGGCTGTTCTTAAAAAAGAAGTCATTCGAACCTTTGGGGCGGATTTAATCGAATCGGAAGAAAACCAAAATATTTATTTGCACCAGCAACGAATGGACTCTTTACATTTGGAAAAAGAAACCGTTGCAGATTTTATTGCCGAACAAATCAGAAAATGGCCAGAGGTAAAATTGGCGATTACGCAACAATCATTGTTATCCGGGAGGGAGTCCTTGGATGAGTGGGGTCAAATGATTCAGAAAGGCTACGATATCGAACGAAGTGGGGAGGTGATTTTCATGCTTCAACCTGGCTATTTATCAAAAGCCATAGACGAACCCAAGGCACACACGGGGACATCGCATGGATCCGCATTTAACTACGATACGCACGTTCCCTTGCTGTGGTATGGAGCAAATATTCCCGCTGAAAATTGCTTTCGTCCCATTCAAATTGTGGATGTCGCCCCAACGTTGATTCATCTGATGAATCTACAGCGTACAGGCGCCATGACAGGAACACCCATTTTAGAACTTTTACAAAAATAAAACATGACAGATCGCGATTTTTTCCTTGCTCACCTCGGACAAACAACGCCGTTTCCATTTTTAATCGAAGTGGATCGAGCAGAAGGAATTTATATCTACGACAAGAATGGGAAAGCCTACATGGATATGATTTCAGGAGTAGCAGTCAATAATATTGGTCACCGTCACCCAAAAGTGATAGAGGCGTTAAAAAAACAAATTGATCAATACTTACATGTCATGGTTTACGGTGAATTCATTCAAGATGCACAGCAACTTTTAGTGAAGGAGTTGGTGAATGTATTGCCGACAGAATTGGATGGAGTGTATGTAGTGAATTCTGGAACAGAGGCGAATGAAGCGGCTCTGAAATTAGCAAAAAGAGTGACTGGTCGAACCGAATTAATTTCTTTCCGAGGTTCTTATCATGGAAGTACGCATGGATCGATGAGTGTTTCTGGTAACGAGGTCAAAAAACAAGCCTTTCGACCCTTACTCCCAGATGTTCAATTTTTAACATTAAATGAGCTTGCGGACTTACAACGCATCACGGAAAAAACAGCTGGCGTTATTTTGGAAACGATTCAAGGTGACGCGGGTGTTCGACGTCCATCTGTTACATTTATGAACGCTTTGCGTCAAAGATGTGATGAAGTTGGCGCCCAATTGATTTTGGATGAAATCCAATGTGGAATGGGTCGAACAGGGAAATTGTTCGCTTTTGAGCATTTCGATATTGTGCCAGATATTTTAACACTAGGGAAAGCGCTTGGTGGAGGAATGCCGATTGGAGCGTTGGTGTCGTCGCAAAAAAAGTTGATGGAATTTACACATGCGCCAATGCTTGGACACATTACTACTTTTGGAGGACACCCGGTGATTTGCGCTTCTGCCGCAGCAGCCGTTCAGGTCTTGACCACCGAAATTAATTGGAACGAGTTGGAGAGAAAAGCAGCGAATTTTCAAGCACGATTTGATGGTCATCCAGAGTTGATGGAAATCAGAAGGGTTGGAATGATGTTCGCATTTGACATGGTTAGTGCAGAGCGAGTAGAAAAAGTAGTGTCGAAATGCATGGAAAAAGGACTTTTAACTTTTTGGTTTTTGTCACATCCGTATAGTTTTAGATTGTCCCCTCCGTTGACGATAACGGAAGAGGAGTTAAACAAAGCGGCAGACCTTATTTTATCAGCAATGGATGAAACTCGGATGAATTAGTCCGTTTCATTTTTGAAAGCACTATCTTTGCGGACGCTAAAGAAAATATGAAAGTAACAGATCACATAAAAAACGCAGAAAGTACACTTTTCTCCTTTGAAATACTTCCTCCATTGAAGGGGAAAAGTATTCAATCGATTTATGAAGGAATTGACCCATTGATGGAATTTAAACCAAAATTTGTCAATGTCACATATCATCGTGAAGAGTTTATTTATAAGGAGCGCGAAAATGGTTTGTTGGAAAAAATTGCCATCCGCAAACGTCCAGGTACTGTTGGTATTTGTGCGGCGATTATGAATAAATATGATGTGGATGCGATCCCTCACTTGATTTGCGGAGGATTTAGCAAGGAAGAAACAGAAAATGCCCTGATCGATCTTCAATTTTTGGGAATTGATAATGTGTTGGCATTAAGAGGTGATTCGATTAAAACGGAGAGTTCATTCCGTCCACATAAAGAAGGACATTCCTTTGCTGTCGATTTGATTCATCAAATAAGTGAGATGAACAAAGGAAATTACATGATGGATGATGTTCAATTGGAACCGACAAACTTTTGCATAGGTGCAGCTGGTTATCCGGAAAAGCATTTTGAAGCCATGAATTTAGATACTGATTTACTGAATGTAAAACGTAAAGTAGATGCAGGCGCTTCCTATATTGTCACTCAAATGTTTTTTGACAATTCAAAGTACTTTCGATTTGTTGAGGCTTGTCGCGCTGTGGGCATTACCGTTCCGATTATCCCAGGAATTAAACCCGTGAAAACAATGGCGCACATTTCCTTTTTACCGAAGTTTTTCCATATCGATTATCCAATTGAATTATCCAACGAATTACTAAAATGCAAGGATAATAAAGCGGTAGAGCAGGTGGGGATTGAATGGGGAATACAACAATCAAAAGAACTAAAAGCGCAAGGAGTTCCTTGTATTCATTACTATACCATGTCTAATTCTACTTCTGTGCAAGAAATTGCAAGGGAAGTATTTTAATTTGAAATCAATGAAATCCATCTTAATTCTCTTTTTGTTTGTCGTTAGTTTTTCTTTTGGACAACAGATAAAGTTCAAAAATGCACTAGTGATTGGTCAATTCGATAAATCAGAGGATCGATATGCGATGGAATTGAATTTATCCGAAATTTTACAACAAAATGGGTACAAAGCAATGCCTTCGTTTAATGTATTGAAACAAGGCGAACCTTTGGTAAATATGTTGAATGACTCTATTTCGAATTTGTTAAAATTTAAAGGTGTAGATGCTTATGTCGTGTTAAATGTCCGCGGATACGATCGACGATTTAAACCATCTGAGGCTAATACTCCTTTGAAAGAAATATTGGAAATGACGAGTATTTATCATATTTATCGCGATGAAGCGACTTCGGTTACTTTTGAATTCACTTTTTACAATATGAACCATGAATTGATGGGAAGAAGTTTGTTGAAGTGCGGAAATGTCTCGGATCGCGATTCAGTAATGAAGCGATTTCGTAAAAAACTCCCGAAGTTAATCGCCAAAAATTGGAAATGACAAGTGCTTAATGTTGCATGTCATATTGCTTTTGCATTTCTTTATCTTCCGGCGTACTGTAAACACCACATTTATTTGGCTTTTCAAATAATTTAATGAATTTAATTTGACCTTGAATCGGCCAATAACCGGATGAAAACCAATGTAAATTTGCGTTGAATCCGTACCAATCTTTTACGGCAACAATAGGAATCGTTACGCTAGGAACAAACATCCAAGCTTTATTTAATCGAATTCCTACACCGAGGCTATAGTCAAATTGCACTCTTAATTTTTGATCTGTATTTCCTTGAAAAACCTGTGGAGACATGTAGGAATTGAATCCGTTTTGATAACTCGTGTCCCCGGGAGAAATACAATAATTCAAATTTAGACCTATACTATTGTCGATAAAGTGCTTACGTACTTTGACAATTTTTTTCTTCCCGAAATAAACAAGGGTATGAGCGCTGTATCTGCCGTATAAATAACCATTTTTAAATTGACCTGTACCTGAGCTTGTACTGATGACATCACCAAACGCATTTTTGAACGTAATATCTGTTTGTTCTGTCCCACGGTATAAACTGTAGCCGAGTCCCCAATCGAAGTAATCTATGATTCTGCTTTTTTTCAACGCTTTGATTGGTGTTCCTTTCCATTTTGGAAAATGAACCATGCCAAATTCGGCATAGATGCCAAGTTGACTTTTGGGAGTAATGCGATAATTTCCTCTCGCCCCATTCAATGTTGTTAGTTCGCCGAGAATCGGTTTGGTGTGAAAATTATAAGTCGGACCAATCGAAAACTGAATACCATGATTGCTTACCACCATGTAATCATTTCCTTTTTTTTCAGACTTCACAAATCCACCTTGTCCGTAGGTGAAAAGGACCAATGAAAAGGAGGCAACAAGAGAACGAATGTGCATAGTTAAAATTTAAAGTCGGCACTTTTTTCGAGCAGAATATCCATCACAATTTTAGAATCCCATTCTGCTTCAATATTTGGCAAAGCCATGATTTCATCCATGATTTTATTTTGAATATTCCCTTGACGATAAGCATCACTGTAACGAATATTACTAAAGGTCACTTGCGAATAAAGAGGTAACCATCGATCTGGGTGTAATTCACTGAATTTCGCTTCTATTTTTTTACGAAGAATGAAAGCTGGGTCAGCCACATAGTCGCGCATTACAAGGTAATTATCCAACGATAAATCTTGTAGGGCATCACCATCTGGTTTGCGTTCTACACTATATGCATCAAAAATCTTCGACCAATCGTGGTTGTGTTCTTGCATTAAACGATTCATCACGGTACAATCTTCAAATCCAGCGTTCATACCTTGTCCATAAAAAGGAACCGTGGCATGCGCTGCATCACCCATGAGCGCTACTTTTCCATTTGTCCATGGGTAACAACGAATAATCGCCAAATTGGACAAGGGATGATCTTCCCAAGCATCAGCAATATTCGGCATCATTTCGAAGAAATCAGGGAATGTTGTTTGGAAGAATCGATTCACTGCATCTCTTGAAGTCAATTTATCAAAGGCATTTTCGCCTCCTTCATGTGGCATGAATAAGGTACACGTAAATGAACCATCTTCATTTGCCAAAGCGATCAACATAAATCTTCCGCGTGGCCAAATGTGCAAAGCATTTTTATCCATTTTATATGATCCATCCGCATTTGCTGGAAGTAAGATTTCTCGGTATCCATCAGCAATATAGTTTTGGCTATAATTGAAGCGGTCAACTTTTTGAAATGAATTGTATCGAACTGCTGAAAAAGCGCCATCTACACCGAAAACTAAATCAGCTTGAACAGTAAATTCTTCATTTGTAAGCGTATTTGTTAGGGTCACAATTCCCGCTTTTAAATCCACTTTTTTACAGTCGTGGTTGTAATGAATGGTTGCGTTCCCGTGTTTTTCGGCAATATCCATCATGACGGCATTTGTTTTACCTCTTGAAATGGAATAAATGGCTTGACCTTCTTTACCGTAAGGTTGGTAAGTAAGATTCCCTTCCATATCGTGCATCATGCGTCCGTACATTGGAATACCAATTTTACGAATTTCATCTCCCACGCCAACTGCATCAAGAGCAGTCCAACCACGAACTGAAAGCGCTAAGTTGATTGATTTTCCCGCACTTATTTCTGCTTTGCGAATATCTGGACGTCTTTCATAAATGGTCACGTTGTATCCTGCTTTTGACAAATATACTGCCCAAAGAGAACCAACCAAACCTGCTCCAATGATGACGACTTCTTTTTTTTGTTCCATTTCTGTGAATTAAGGTAAATTTTGCTTGAATCGCCTAATTTGACTCCGAACAAAGTTAAAAACTTAGTTCGTTGAAAATACGAAAGCATTCATAATTTTCAACAGGAAATGTGTAAAAACTATGGAAGCTTTAAAAAGGAAATATTTCTTTTCAGTCCAAGGAATTTTGATCGTTTGACGGGGCTTTTTTTAAAGAGGATTTGAAATCCTTCTTCCTGTAGATCGTTCCAATCTTGCTGCGTCAAAGATAAAAGTTCGGGTGTGGCTTGAAAGCGTTCTTCTTCGTGTAGGACAGAAAAGCGATTCCATGGACAAACATCTTGACAAATGTCGCAACCGAACATCCAATTTGCCATTTTACCACTGAATTCAGAAGGAATGAGTTCATCTTTCAATTCAATGGTCAAATAAGAAATGCATTTGGATCCATTGACGACGTATGGCTCAATGATCGCATCTGTGGGACAAGTATCGATGCAACGCGTGCAAGTACCACAATAATCTTTTATCGGACCATCCGGTTCAAGTGCCAGATCAATGATTAAATCAGCAATAAAGAAAAAACTACCTTTTTTCGGATGAATAATATTGCTGTTTTTTCCCATCCATCCAAGTCCTGATTTTTTTGCCCAAGCTTTATCCATAACAGGAGCGGAGTCAACGAATCCTCTGCCATTCACAGGTCCAATTTCTTCCTGAATGAAGGTCAATAGTTCATTTAGTTTGTCGCGAATAACGAGGTGATAATCTTCCCCGTACGCGTATTTTGAAATTTTGGGAGCTTCTGGATCCGATTGTTGTTGATCCGTGTAGTAATTAAAAAGCAGTGAAATAACCGTTTGTGCTCCATCAACGAGAAGCCTAGGATCTAGGCGTTTATCAAAATGATTTGCCATGTATGCCATTTCACCTTGATGGTTGTTCGATAACCACTTTTCTAGTCGAGGTGCTTCTTCTTCAAGGAATGTTGCTTTTGCAAATCCAACATGGAAAAATCCAAGTTCCGTTGCCTTTTGGGAAATAATCGTTTTATAGTGGTCTTTTAACATGATTTAAAACAATCCACCTTGTGTCCAACCGAGGTCTTTGCCTAAATGTTTGTAAGATTTTTCCGTTGCTTTTCTTCCGCGTGGAGTCCTCATGAGAAATCCTTCTTGAATTAAAAACGGTTCATATACTTCTTCCAAAGTACCTGCATTTTCGCCAATTGCTGTAGCTATGGTGGTAAGTCCAACGGGGCCACCGCTAAATTTATCAATGATTACTTTCAAAATGCGAATGTCCATTTCATCGAGTCCATTTTCATCCACGTTCAAGGCTTTCAGCGCAAATTCGGTAATGTCTTCGTCGATTTTTCCGCTCCCTTTGATTTGAGCAAAATCGCGAACACGTCTCAATAAGGCGTTGGCAATTCTGGGAGTTCCTCGACTTCGACTGGCGATTTTATAGGCAGCAGCTTCATCAATGGCGATATTCAACAAATGTGCAGATCGTTCAACAATCGCTGTCAGTGTTTTGGCATCGTAATATTCTAAGCGTGAATTGATGCCAAATCGAGCGCGCAATGGAGATGTAAGCAATCCAGAACGTGTTGTGGCACCAATCAACGTAAACGGATTCAAGTTGATTTGAATGCTTCGTGCATTTGCTCCGGAATCAAGCATAATATCGATGACGTAATCTTCCATCGCCGAGTATAGGTATTCTTCAATGACCGGACTCAAACGATGAATTTCGTCGATGAACAATACATCGCCGACTCCAAGATTGGTTAATAGTCCAGCCAAGTCACCAGCCTTGTCTAGTACGGGTCCTGACGTCACTTTAAATCCGACACCAAGTTCATTCGCGATGATATTTGCCAAGGTTGTTTTTCCAAGTCCTGGTGGACCATGAAGTAGCACGTGATCAAGTGGTTCATTTCGGAGTTGGGCAGCACGAACGAACACCTCTAAGTTTTCCACGACGGATGGTTGTCCGGCAAAGTCACTTAAGGATTTTGGTCGCAGGACTTTATCAATTTCCTGTTCACCATTTTTTTCTGCCTCGTCTCTATAATCGAATGAATCTTCCATGCCTTACAAAAATACAAAAGCAATCCAAATTGGCGCAGATTCTATTTCTGTATTTCCAACAGGAAGTCGTTCATAGTCTCAAAATGAAAATCGGCTACTTCCAATCGTTTATTTGGAAAATGCGTTTTTTCTGGAATGCAAACCACTTTCATTTTGGCAGCAAGTCCGGCAATGACTCCGTTAAATGAATCTTCGATCACCAAACATTTAGTTGGAGATACCTTCAATTCCTTCGCTACGGTTAAATACACTGCTGGATGAGGTTTCCCATAGTCTTCCAGTTCTGCCGAATGGGTGAAATCGAAAAAATGTGCCAGCTTCAATTCTTTTAAGACAACTTGAATGAGTCGATTGGAAGAAGAAGTACCTAGTCCAATCTTTAGATTGTGTTTCTTTAAATAATCTAGTGTTTCAAGCACTCCGGTCAAAGGCGCGGCATTTTCTGAAATCAATTCGATCATTTTAACGATGATTGCTTCTTCCACATCGTGCTCATTTTCAAGTTCCCAATGCTCGTGGATGTTCCAAAAGTGAATCACCTCATCGATACGTAAGCCTACTGTTTTTTGAAAATCTGATTTCGTTAAGGTTGAACCCAGTGCATGAAAAACTTCCTCCATGGCAATTTTCCAAAGAGGTTCAGAATCGATGAGCACGCCGTCCATGTCGAAAATGACAGCTTCATAATGAGAGAGATCAATCATGGTAATTTCACTATTTTTAATTTTGCAGGACCTAAAAATTTATTGGATTCGTTCGAAAGTATGTACGTATGATTTCCAAGACAGGCACAAGCTTCCATTTGTTGAATGTGCGGATAGGTATAAATAGTTGTTTTTGTTATTCCTTGTTTTGGGAATTCAAGTTTCAATAGTCGGTTGTAGGTAGAAAGAACAATGGATTGTCCATCTGTACAAGCACTGGTAACAGCATCTTTTAGATAGGAAGTCTGATTCAATTTCAATTCAAATACTTTTGAAAGAGATTTCGTTTGATTTGCTTCAAATTGCACCATATAAACGTACGATTTTCCATCAAATGGTTTGGTGCTGTTTTTTGTAAATATCCATAATTGTCCTTCAAAAAAAGTCATTGCCTCTGCATCGAAATAGCGTTCATGATCTGCTGGTGGGAAATCCTTTTGTTCTCTGTACGAGATGTCCATTTTTTCTGCTTGAACTTCGTTAGACTGCTTGATTTCATTCAGACGAATACGATAAATACACAGCGCTTTACGTTCATTTAAATTGTTGCCGATGTCACCGATATAGAGGAATTGATCATCGCTGGCCAACGCTTCCCAATCCTCATTTTTTGCATTGTTTACTCGGACTTTTTGTTTGATTTGACCGCCTGTATTCAATACATAGATTATCGGTTCATTTCCACTATCATTGATGGCTACGAGCGTCGAATCATCCAATACTTCA
>JBJTMU010000032.1:0-20816 GCA_046070685.1 Flavobacteriales bacterium
TCGTTCAATACCTGGATTCATGTTCAAAATATCTTCCGCTGGACAAGCATACATTTGTTGCAATCCGTAGAGATTATTTCCGTCAGCAACGGTATGAACGTAACATTTTTTGCCCTCATGCTCTGTTATTTGCGCATATTGCTGTCCATGAACAAACAAGGCACACCATAACAAGAAAAACAACAAGGGTTTTTTCATGACTCGATAGATTATTCCCACTCAATCGTTGCAGGCGGCTTCGAACTGATGTCGTAAGTTACCCGATTGATTCCCTTCACTTGGTTAATGATTCTATTCGAGATTTTCGCTAAAAACTCATAAGGTAAATGACACCAATCTGCAGTCATTCCGTCAGTTGAGGTCACTGCTCGCAAGGCAACGGCATTTTCATAAGTACGCTCATCCCCCATTACGCCTACCGATTGTATCGGCAAGAAAATTGCACCAGCTTGCCATACCTCATCGTACAAACCGTCTTCCTTTAAACCATCAATAAAAATGGCATCTACTTCTTGAAGAATTCGTACTTTTTCTGCTGTAACTTCACCAAGGATTCTGATTCCAAGTCCTGGCCCAGGGAACGGATGTCGACCAAGAATGCGCTCATCAATTTGTAAAGAACGACCGATGCGACGCACCTCATCTTTGAAAAGCAAACGCAATGGTTCAACAACTGATAATTTCATATAATCTGGCAAGCCACCTACATTGTGATGGGATTTAATCGTTTGTGATGGTCCACCGGTAGCAGATACTGACTCAATTACATCTGGATAAATTGTTCCTTGTCCAAGCCATTTCGCTCCTTCCACTTTTTTTGATTCCTCGTCAAACACATCAACAAACACTTTTCCAATGGCTTTGCGTTTCAGTTCTGGATCAGTTAAGCCACTCAAAGCCGCATAAAACTGACCAGAAGCATCAACACCTTTGACATTTAATCCCATTCCTTGGTAGGATTCCAAAACCGATTGGTATTCATTTTTTCGCAACAATCCGTTATCGACAAAAATGCAATGAAGATTGTCACCAATCGCTTTGTGTAATAGAACGGCAGCAACAGAAGAATCAACTCCTCCTGATAAGCCAAGGATCACCTTATCTGAACCAAGTTGTTCACGTAAACGTTGAGTTGTTTCTTCAACAAATGAATCTGGTGTCCAGTCGCAAGCACAATGACACACTTCAACAATGTAATTTTTTAGTAGGATTTTACCTTCGATGGAGTGATACACTTCCGGGTGAAATTGAATCCCGAATGTTTCTTCTCCTTCAATATGATAACCAGCAATTTCCACATCGGAAGTACTGGCAATAATTTTATAGTTTGCTGGAATTTTCTTGATGGTATCCCCGTGTGACATCCAAACTTGGGAACCTGTGGTCATTCCTTTGGTAAGAATGTGAGCGCCATCGACATATGACAAATGAGCACGACCATATTCACGGATACTCGATGGCAAGACTTCACCACCAAAATGATGTGCTAAATATTGTGCACCAAAGCACACACCAAGCAAGGGCATTTTTCCTTTTATTCCATCTAGATTTGGACGAGGAGATGCTTCATCGCGTACAGAGAAAGGACTTCCAGAAAGAATCACCCCTTTCACATTTGGTCCAATTTCGGGGATTTTATTCCACGGATGGATTTCACAATAAACATTCAACTCACGGATTCTACGCGCAATTAACTGCGTATATTGAGATCCAAAATCTAAAATTAATATCATTTCATGCATGGCACAAAGATAAGCATTCTGAGAAATTAGCGCATGTTCCATTCTGTCGGGATTTTAGTTGCAAGAAAGCAAAAATGAATTGTTGATTTTAGTTTCAAATCAGCGCATTTATTCACCTCACAATTAAGTAGAATTGCTTAACTTTGGTGCTTGCATTAAAGAGAAATAGAATGATTGGAGATATCTTAAAATCCATATTTGGAGATAAGAACGCGAAAGACAAGAAATTATATTGGCCTTACGTAGAGCAAGCAAATGCTGCTCATGAACATATTAAAACCTTATCCGACGAGCAATTGCGTCAAAAATCGAGAGCGTTTCAACACCAAATTCACTCCGAAAAAGAACGATTGGAACACGAACTCGCAGGCTTAAGAAAAAAAGCAGAAAGCCTTGAAACGAGTATCACTGAAAAAGAAAATTTATTCGAACGTATCGATAAATTAGAGAAAGAAGTAGATGCACAAATTGAGGAAACCTTATTGAAAATTCTTCCAGAAGCATTTGCAGTAGTAAAAGAAACAGCATATCGATGGGCGACGAATGGACAATTAGTGGTAACGGCGGAAGATTTCGACCGTGAATTGGCTGCCAAAAAGGATGGAATTAGCATCGATGGTGATAAGGCAATTTGGCACAATGAATGGACCGCTGCTGGAGGACACATCAAGTGGAACATGGTTCATTATGATGTTCAATTAATGGGTGGTGCTGTGCTGCACAAAGGAAATATTTCGGAAATGCAAACGGGAGAAGGTAAAACCTTGGTGGCAACCTTGCCTGTTTACTTAAATGCTCTTGCTGGTAAAGGAGTTCACATCGTAACGGTGAATGATTATTTAGCAAAACGTGACTCCGAATGGATGGGTCCACTTTACCAATTCCATGGCTTGACCGTTGATTGCATCGATAAGCACCGTCCGAATTCAAAAGAAAGAAGACAAGCTTATTTGGCCGACATTACTTTCGGGACAAACAATGAATTTGGTTTTGATTACTTGCGTGATAACATGGCCGGACATGTCGATGACCTCGTTCAACGCAAACATCATTTCGCGATTGTCGATGAGGTCGATTCTGTCTTGATTGATGATGCGCGTACACCTTTGATCATTTCTGGTCCAACGCCAAAAGGAGATGAACATGAGTTCCATGAATTAAAACCGCGTATTGAACGCGTCGTTGAAGCGCAAAAACAATACGTTCAACAATGTTTAGCCGAAGCAAAAAAATTATTGACTGTCATTAATGAGGCGCCGGAGGACAAAAACGAAGCGAAACGCATGTTAGAAGAAGGTGGAATTGCCTTGTTGCGTGCACATCGCGGACTTCCGAAAAATCGCACCTTAATTAAGTTTTTATCAGAACCAGGAATTAAAGTTCACTTGCAAAAAACGGAGAACTTTTACATGGCTGAGCAAGGTAAAAACATGAAGAAAATCGACGCCGAATTGTTCTTTGTGATCGATGAAAAAAACAATACCATCGAATTAACGGACAAAGGAATTGACTTGGTTTCAGGAAAAGAAGATCGTAATTTCTTTGTTATGCCCGATATCGGAGACGAAATCGCGAAACTTCAAAAGCAAAACCTCCCAAAAGAAACCTTTTTAGATCAAAAAGATACTTTGGTTCGAGAGTACTCGATTAAATCTGAGCGTATTCACTCCATCAATCAATTATTGAAAGCCTACACCCTATTCGAAAAAGAAGTCGAATATGTGATCTTGGATGGAAAAGTGAAAATTGTTGATGAATCAACAGGTCGTATTCTTGAAGGACGTCGTTATTCCGATGGATTACACCAAGCAATTGAAGCGAAGGAAAATGTCGATGTGGAAGCAGCGACACAAACATACGCTACCGTGACCTTGCAAAATTACTTCCGTATGTACCACAAACTTGCAGGTATGACCGGAACAGCCGAAACGGAAGCAAAAGAATTCTGGGACATTTATCAATTAGATGTGGTGGTGGTTCCTACGAACAAAGCTATTTCACGCAACGACTTAGATGATTTCGTGTACAAAACAGCTCGTGAAAAATACAATGCAGTCATTCAAGAAATTGAAGAATTGGTAGCGGCTGGAAGACCCGTATTGGTCGGTACAACAACTGTTGAAATTTCGGAATTGTTGTCGCGCATGTTGCAAATGAAAAAAATTCAACACCAAGTATTGAACGCCAAATACCACCAAAAAGAGGCGGAAATTGTGGCGAACGCTGGTTTAGCTGGCGCGGTAACAATTGCGACCAACATGGCAGGACGTGGAACCGATATCAAATTAGGAGAAGGTGTCAAAGAAGCAGGTGGATTAGCCATTATTGGTACTGAACGTCATGATTCACGACGTGTGGATCGTCAGTTAAGAGGACGTTCCGGTCGACAAGGAGATCCAGGTTCTTCACGTTTCTTTGTTTCCCTTGAAGATGATTTGATGCGTAAATTTGGTTCAGATCGCATTGCGAAATTAATGGACCGAATGGGACTAAAAGAAGGTGAAGTAATCTCCCATGGAATGGTTTCCAAATCCATCGAGCGTGCACAGAAGAAAGTAGAAGAAAATAACTTTGGTGTTCGTAAAAACTTATTAGAATACGACGACGTGATGAACGCTCAACGTAAAGCCATTTACAAAAAGCGCAAGAATGCCTTGTTCGGAGATCGTTTAGATATCGACATCGATAATATTTTCTTTGAGTTATGTGAAACAACTGTTCAACAATATGGTGGATCAGAATTTCATGAATTTGAAATGGAGTTACTGCGCATTATTGGAATTGAATCTCCTGTAAGTAGTGATGAATTTTCAAAAATCTCTCGTGATGAATTGACGGATAAAATCTATGATGCAATGAAAGCATCGTACGAACGCAAATGTGAGAAAATCGCACATCGTGCACTTCCGCAAATCACACATGTTCACGAAAACTTGTCCGATAAGTACAAAGACATGGTCTTCCCGTTAACAGATGGACGCAGAGAATTACAGTTGATTGTCAATATTGAAGAAGCGTATAAATCTGAAGGAAAAATCATCTCTAAAGCTTTTGAGAAAAATGTGATTTTGTCTAAAATTGACGACGAATGGAAAGAACATTTGCGCGAAATGGATGAATTACGTTCTGCTGTAAGAAATGCTTCTTATGAGCAAAAAGATCCATTGGTTGTCTATAAATTAGAATCCTACGAATTGTTCCGTTCCATGTTGAACCGCTTGAATGAAGAGGCTGTGGAACTATTAATGAAATTGGATATTCCAATTGAACAGTCCATCCAAGGGACCAATCAAGAGGCGAGACAGAATAATTACCAACAAGCACAAACCAATCAGTCTGTTTCATCAACTTCAGCGCCATCTTTTGAAGGAAGACAAGGTTACGATCAAGCCATTGCGAATTCGATGCCACAACCAGAGAAAAAACAACCAATTATAGCTGAACCTAAGGTTGGTCGTAATGATCCTTGTCCTTGCGGCAGTGGAAAGAAATTCAAACAATGTCACGGTAAGTAATGCTGGAAGCAAAAAATCTGCGTGTTGCATTTATTGGCTCTGGAAAAGTAGCTTCAGAGTTAGCGCTTATTTTTCAGTTTAAAGGGATTCATATTAGTGGGATTTCAAGCCGAAACGAACAGACAGGACGAGAACTTTCTCAAAAGTTATCCTGTGATTTTTTTTCAAATCCACTTGATTTGAATGCGGATTTAATCATCGTTGCCACTAGTGACGAAGCTATTCCGTTGCTTCACACTGAGTTTGGAACCGAACAAAAACTTGTTTATACTGCAGGAGCTGTGGATTTAGCCTCGCTTACAGGAACGAATTGGGGTGTTTTCTATCCCCTACAAACGTTTACTTCGGGACGACATTTAGGCATTGATGAAATTCCGATTTTAATCGAAGCGAAACATTCGGAATTCGAACAATTGTTAGTGGACCTTTGTCAGTTTATTGGTTTTCAGTCCGCACGCTGCAGCTCTGCAGACCGTCAAAAATACCATGTAGCAGCTGTGTTTGTGAATAATTTTGTCAATCATCTGATTCACCGAGCGCAAGTTCAATTAAGCGAAGCAAAATTAGATTGGAAGGTACTCATGCCCTTGATCGAGGAAACGATTGCGAAATTAGACCATCAAACTGCATTCGATGCGCAAACTGGTCCTGCTCGACGCATGGATCAATCGACCTTGGCAACACATCATCAACTTTTGCGTACTTCGGATGAAAAAATCTATGATTTACTCACTAAAAGTATCCAAGAAACATACAAAAAATGACAAGCTATAAACATGCATTAAATCACATCAGCACCTTCATTTTTGATGTTGACGGTGTTTTTACGGATGGAAAAGTTTACTTACTGAAGGATGAAATTGTACGTGCATTCAATTCCAAAGATGGATATGCCGTGCAATACGCCGCCAAAATGGGCTATAAATTATTTGCGATTACAGGTGGAAAATCAACCGAGGTTCGCGATCGCTTGTTAGAACTTGGAATGGAACGTGTTTATTTGAGCGCTCATCACAAATTGACCTGTTATGAGGAGATCAAACAACACTATCAACTCACGGATGACGAAATTGCGTACATGGGAGATGACATTCCTGATATTCCAGTACTAAAATCCGCTGGACTCAGTGCGTGTCCACAAGATGCAGTGAGTGATGTAAAAAAAATAGTGGCTTATCAAAGTCCCTTCGATGGAGGTAAAAACTGCGTACGAGATATCATCGAACAAACCTTGAGAGTTCAAGGAAAATGGATGAGCGATCAAGCTTTTGAATGGTAATATTGCTGTTTAAAAACCAATAATTCCTTTAATAGGCTCAATTGATCTTGACATCGTTTGATATTTAATTGCAAATCATAAGCTTGAAAAGATACATCTCCATTCAAGTAGTCTGCTAAAAATCGGATTGCTTGAGTTAACAAAACCTTTTGCGTATAAGCAAATAGTTTGTCTCTATCCAAACGCTCCAATAATGGACCCATTTTACCAGAATTGTAGCCATTCAGAATTTCATGAAACATTTTTTCATTAAAGATTGCCGTTGATGCTTGTTCCGTTTGATCAATGCAAAAAGAACTGACCATGATGGCAATATCTAAATAAATACTTCCAAACATAAAGGTATCCCAATCGATAATGGCATTAACAGAGGTTCCCGTTAAATCATACAAGAAATTGTTCAATTTTGGGTCGCCATGGATACATGAGGATTGATCATCATGTATAATCGCGTCATGCATTAAAATTGATCGAAAATCTTCAATCACTGCAATTAATTCATTTACTTGACTTGTCTTTAGTGGATTGGAAGTTTCCTTTATGGCAATAAAAGTTTGCTGCACATGCTTCGAACGGAAGAAATCAACGTGATTATTATTTAATGTTTGCTTTTGAACATTTTTCAAATAAAAATGTAGATCACTCAATGATTTCGCCGCCTCAAAAGATTGAGATGCCAAGAACAAGCGTTCTAAATTCCTACTGTTTTTTATTCCCTCGAACATTCGCCAAACGAATCCTTTTTGCTCATCAATCAAATAGATTTGGCCCTCGAATTGCACAGGTTTCAAGATGGCCTGTGGATAATTGACTTTGGAAAGATGAGATGCAATTTCTTGCTGTAAAGTAGCAAGATGCGCTAAGTCATGAAAGACATGTGTATTCACTGCCTGAAGAATGTACTCATCTTGATCAAATGTTTCCACGAGAAAACTTCGATGAACCATCCCGCTTTTCATCAGCGTAATTCGCATGGTTTTTTGTCCCAGCGTAGCTAGAAATTTATTGGCAATGGATTTTTCGAATTGTCTATTCATAGCATATGTGTAAAAAATCAGCCGAAGTAACTTCGGCTGATTTGCTTGGAGAGATTGGATTTATTTTTTTGTAAAATCCAAATTGTAAGTGGTAGAAACCCATAAGGTATTGTTTCGTTCCATTTTTAATCCGTCGCTTTTCACAACAAATTGATTCAAATAACCCAATTGAACATTGAAGTTTTTATTAAAACGCCAACCGAATGCGGTAATGAAACGGTTTTGATCCATGATGTTTTTTCCAATTCCGGAGCCAAAGCCTAAAAACAATTCATCATTCACGTTCAAAAACAAGGTGTTATCAGCCATCTCTTTGCGAGAAAGTGGAATCGTTGCCATCGCTCGGTAACGAACACGTTGTCTAAATACCGGATCAATTTGAACAACATTATTCGCTGCATCCTTTCCATATTGTTCTTGAAAACGTTGTTCCAAACGATAACGGTGTTGAATTTCCACATTTCCAATTTTACTTTTCAAGTTGGCTTGTTCGAAGATGCGGCTTTCATCAAATTCATGAAGTACCGGTTGATCTCCGTACGGAAACGTTTTAATCCAACCATAACCTGCCATTAGCGATAAGTTTGGATTGACATTGTATTCTAATCCCAAACGGAGTAGTGATTGTTGCCAAGAATTAAATCCATCGGCACGTCTCCACTGATATTCGGTCATCAGACTGAATTTATCCGTCAGTTTGTGTGTCCCTACATACATCGCCCAACCATGTGTTTGTGGACTAATGATTTTTTGGGCATTCATGTTAGCAGGGAATAAAATCCCTGCTAAAGCGATACTAAGAATGACTATCTTTTTCATTTTATTTCTTTTTACGTGCGGCTAAATGGTGAGTTGAACCATGAACATTTTCAAATTGCTGTAGGCCAATGACATCCAACAATCCACCTTGGTTTTTAAAATCATCTGCGAGATGGTGTAAAGACTCAATAGAAGAGTGGTCAATGAAGGTAACATGTGTCACATCAATTTGTACTTCCTCACTTCCAGCATAGCTTTGAATCGCTGCTTGTAATTTCAAGAAATTGGAGAATACAATGGAACCATGAACATGAATAAGGTTACCATCCACCGTGAATTCTGATTTGACGATGCTTCTCATAGAAACGCCACGGAATAAGTGAAGAATGATTTTCAATACGATACCAGCTGCGATACCTATCAACAAATCAGTAGCTAAGGTAACGACAATTGTCACCAAGAAAACCACCAATTGATCTGGTCCGATTTTCAACATGTGTCCAAATTCTTTTGGATGAGCCAATTTCCATCCCACACCAATTAACATCGCTGCCAATGCTGTCATTGGAATTAAGTTACTGAAGGACACCGCAAAGATTAAGAACAACAAAATAAAGATTCCATGGAAAAAGTTTGCCCAACGAGTTCGTCCACCATTGTTCACATTCGCTGAAGAACGAGCTACTTCAGAAATCATTGGAAGTCCACCAAAAACCCCTGCAATGATGTTACCAACACCAACGGCAATTAAATCTTTGTTGTAGTTCGATTTGCGTTTGAACGGATCCATCATATCGATTGCTTTCACGGTTAACAAGGCCTCTAAAGATCCAACCAACGCAAACATGATCACAAATTTGATGAACGTTCCCATCTGATGGAATCCATCGAAACTCACATTGACACCTAAAATATCAAAGAACCCTTTGTCAAACGTTAATAATGGTTTGAAATCATCCGTGTTTTTCAATCCAAACGCCATCGCCATCGGAATAGAAACAAGTAAAACAACTAATGGAGCTGGAATTTTTTTCAAGAAATTCACTTTTAACATGGGCCATCCAAAAACAATTGCTAAGGATGTCAATCCAATCATGGCCACTTCTTTGTGTGCAAAGAAATTCGGAATAGTCGTTTTCAATAATGCCAATAATTCAAGAGGCTCTACCATTGATTTTCCCTCAGGAGTCATTGGAGAAACACCCGCCAAAATGTGAATTTGTTTACTCATGATGATGATTCCAATCGCCGCTAACATTCCATGTACAGCAGACAGTGGGAAAATATCACTGAATTTTCCAAATTTTAACACACCAAATAAGACTTGAATCACACCAGCTACAACAACTGCCCCTAAAGCCAGGTGCCATCCCAACTCTGAATTCCCATGTCCAAGTTCGGTAACAGAACCAGCAACAATCACGATGAGTCCAGCTGCAGGACCTTTAATCGTTAAAGGAGATCCAGCAATAAAACTCACAATGATACCACCAATCATAGCAGTTAACAATCCGTAAATCGGTGTAAACTCGCTGGCTTTGGCAATACCTAAACTTAAAGGCAATGCCAATAAAAACACTAGAAACCCGGATAAAGCATCAGCAGAGAAATTCTCCTTCAAGCCTTGCCATCCATCTTTTGGAATTACATTTTTCATCGTATTAAATTTAAAAATTAATAAATAAATTAAGAAGAGCGTTTTGCCACTTCATGATAGGTTTTAATATGTGGACCTAAAAACACACGTGCATAAATTCGAACAGTTGCCAAACCATTAATGACCAGACTCATAGCGGTAAAAAATGCCAATCCGGTTTGATCATGATGGATATGAGAGAAGATTAAATCCTCTCCAACAAAGGATGGTGTGATTGGAAATCCGGCCAATCCCAAACAACAAATTAAAAAGATAATGGCCGCTTTTGGATGTTCATAGATGTGTCCATAAAACTGGTCTAAGCTGATCCATTCCTCACGGTTACGTAAATAGTTAATCAACATTAATCCCACAAACCAACTTAAGACAATCCCACTGAGGTACCAGAAATTGTGCATGAAATCGTAATGCTCATTGAATGAAATGGCTATCGCAATGGCCACATGATTCAACATGATTAAGGTCAAACTTTTTCGCACACTATCTTTTTCCGTGAACGCCTTCACAACAATTAAGAATCCAGAGAATGCAAAGAAAAACGGTAATTGATGTCGAAGAAATTCAGGTAATTGATCTCTAAATTGAATTAAGATTAATCCTGATACGATCATAAATCCAATAAAGTAAAAGACAAATTTAAAATTCAAAATCTTCCAATTTCTACCGATTTTTTTCAATGGATTCCATAAAATGGTGTACATCAAATTATCCAAGTTCCATTCCTTTAAATTCAAGATGTAGAACGCGTATTCAAAGCGTTTCGGCCAAGAATCTTCGATCGTCGATGGTTTGCGCTTAAAGTGATAAAACTGCTCACGGATTTTATGACTGACAACAGATGGAGAAATCAATAGTTGGTATGTTCGCAAGAATGCATTCCCTGAAATATGAACCAAAGCAACAATTTCCCAACCCATTGCAATCTCAATAAAAATCAATCCAATCTGAGCGATCGATGCATAAGCAATTTGACTTTTAATCGAACTTTGAACACGACTAATGAAAGTAGCAATCACCGCCGTCAACAAACCTGAGAAGATTAAAAACACTTTGAAAATAATTTGATTTTCCCAAAAATGAATTGTTCTCAACATCAAAAAGGCACCGATATGAACGGATAATGATCCATAGAAAATCGCACTGGATGGTGTTGGTCCTTCCATCGCTCTTGGCAACCAAGAAGAGAAAGGCAATTGAGCTGATTTAGCCGCAGCAGAAATATAGAACATGAAAGCAATGGCCAATCCAACAAATGAATTTTGGACAATGTGCTCGTGTACTAATTCCGCATTGTGCAATTTAGCGAATGAAATATTCTCGTGCCATAAATGATGTGACAACCACATTGCTAAGATCAATCCAACATCACCAATTCGGTAAACAGAAAATACTTTCAAGGCATTTTTCACTGGAAGGTAACGATCTCTGTAAAAGGCAATCAACAAGAAAGAGGAAATCCCTAATACTTCCCAGCCAATAAACATGGTTTCGATATTTCCCGCAAAAATGATGATGATAAATCCAAGGTAAAAGAAAAGAATGGTATTGAAAAATCGTTTATATCCTTCCTCTCTATGCAAGTAGTAACGTGAATAAATAGTGATTAAAAAGGTCAACATTGAACCTAAAATCAGATAAACCAGGGTTACTTTGTCGAAATAAAAATCCAAGTAGAAATCATAATTTCCTGTCTGATAAACGGAAAATTCTTTCAAATTGATTTCCGGATAACCATGAGTCATCCATTGTACAGCAAAGAGAATACTCACCAAAAACTGGAGTCCAACGGAAGTATAAGCCAACACAGAAAGTGCTTGCTCATTCTTTTTTGGAATCAACAAACTCAAGGTGAAACTCACCAGTGGAAGAAGGATAAAGAAATGAATGATAAATTTAAATGTAAGTTCCATGTCCTCTTATTTATTTAATTCAACTACTGGTAGATTCTCAAACTCATTGGTCACAAATTTCATGACATCCTCCACATGCACCAGTGGCTCAATTGGCACTTGATATGGCTTGAAGTCACCATTTTCAAATACATAGAATTGCTTTTCCTGTGGATGAAAAACCACTAAATTCACCCAGCTATTTTGGAACCATTCGTAGGTTGCTGGATTTGTTTGGATGGTTTTAAGCACAACTTGTGGCAAGTGTTCCACAATGACCAGTAAGCGCATTGGATCATGAACTTCGATCATTTGACTTGGTAATCCGGTTCTAAAATCACCATCAATTCCATTTGCTACACCAATCAATCCCATCACGTTATGTGGTAGTTTTGTTCCCGCTCCCAGTTTTTGATTGTCCACACGTGAGAAATAATATTCTAGATTTATTCCCCCACAAACTGGTGCAACCGCATTCATAATTCCAAGAAGATATTTCCCTTCTGGGTCAACTTGGTAATCAAATGAATTGAGGAACGAACGTCGGTCTAAAAACAATCCTCGAGAGAAAGATCGACGTCCAACGATGCACAAGGTATTCGTAGCATGATTCAACTCTGGACGTGGCTCAAACAAAGAAACAGATCGTAATTTCACATTCTCGTGAACTTTTCTCACTGCTTTTTTAGAGTTCATGACCACAAATCTTCGTGATCTTTCTGTCGCATTTAAATCCAAGGCCTGATCAAACAAACGCTTGTTTACATGGTGTTTTTCTTTATTTTGTTCAGTTAATTTCTCCAAGTCATAATACATGAATTCATCTCGACTTGTATCGTGTAACACGGGAACAAATTGTGTTGAATCTGGAATGTTAATGCCACGTTCTTTTAGTTTTTGTCGCACGACCGGATGATTTCCGATGAAGCTCATTACGCGGGCATTCACACTACCTGGTCTGCCTGAACACGCACCACAATCATATCCAGCGTAATGGGTGTTGTTTGAACTACTAGAACCATGACCAACAATATAAATCAAGGGTGCGAATTCTTTATTTAGTCCAATACTCAACAACAACGCTTGAATACGGTCAGTCATCTCATCCACCGTAAAACCAATGTTCAATCCATCTTCCGTCATTGCGCCATCGCTATTTTCGATGATCAACGTTGAATCAGCATGCATGTGCCCATTTGATGAAACAGCCACTGAATTCATGGAAGGTTTAAAAATAGACAGGGCAAGTTTTAATCCAGACCAGAATCCAACGGTATGTGTTAAAATCCAACCGAAAACTAAACCATAAGATCGTGCATCGAAATGCATTTCCTGATTTAATTTATTCTTGTGTGCAACTTCTTTAATTAAGAATTTCGGCGTTACAGGTGCAGGACAAACCTTTGTTCTGAACGACGATCCGGAAGGCTGAAAGTAAAATTCCACACCGAAAAATCCGGCGGTACCAAAGGTTTGAACGCCAGGATGTCCATCCTCCACATATCGACGAATCGAACATTCGCGGTCATCTATACAAAAGATTCCTTGCAATTCTGGAGCTGACTCAAGAACCTGCGATTTTTCCTTTAGTCCATTTAAAACTTGATTGTAATAAGTCCACTCGTAAGACTCTTGCCAGATGCGTTTCACTTCGTCTAGCTCCGTCATTTCAACTGGCGCAAACAGATCACTGATTTCCGCACTCACTTTTACACCAAGTGGAATCCAGATATCACCAAAATAGGCATCCAAGGCATCAATTTCCAAGAGACATTCAAAAATCATCCATTCGACGAGGTCAATTTGACGTTCATCAATCAAGGCATTTGCCTGACCGGACAATACAGAAACCATTCCGGAGTATCCTGGATGAGCAAATTGCTGATCAAATAAATAGCGTTCAAAAAGCGCTTCATTCCCAACCAATAACTGAAGGCAATCCTCGAGTTTTAATGAAGGATTTGCTAACAATTGTTTCGCTCGTTTCTTTTTGAAAAAACTTACAGATCCATTGGCATCTATGTGACGCATGGCATCGAGAAATCCTAAATCCTTGATGGGGAAATTCCAAATAGAAATTCCTTGATCCAAATAGCTACTCGTAATTCGAAATAAGGTCGAATGCGTGTAATTATCTAGGTCAATTTTATACTGTGATTTCCAATTTGCTCTGAACTCACCAATTCTTGGATTGATCTGTTCACTGTAATCTTTATCGAGTAAACAAGCATACCAAAATGCTTTGTCCTCCGTTGGAATAAAACGATCAATGACGGCTTTATTTATTTTACCATCGTGATACAACTTGCGGTATTCACTTAATTGCAAATACGTTTTGTATCCAAACATGGCATTTGCTTTCTTTAATCCTTTGTGAAAAGAATCATGCTGAAAAGCATGCAATGTATTGTGGTGAATAAAATCCTTTAAAGGAGCTTGTGAAGGTAAAAAGTGTTTTAATTCTTCAACAACTTTTTCAAGTTGAAATGGGTGATTCATATATATAGAATTACGTTAAACAATTGATTTTTAAGCCAATATTTACCGGGTTCTATATTCTGAAGTTTTGAAATTGTACAAATAATGGCAATCGTTCCCATCTTTCATGATGGGTATAATAAGAGAATTTAGAAGCAACACAGTGCTTAAAGGATATCTCGGGTGATTGATATTCGGTAAATGACCAAAAAATCGTGTGTTGAAAATCGCCGCCATCTTCATCCAATTCCACATCTTCTTCAAATTCATACACATTGAAAGAAAGATTCTCTGAAACTTTTCGGAAGGCAACTTGTTTACTTTTTTGAGTAGAGTGCGTATCTTTCACCACATGCGCGTGAAGCACATTGCTAAGGGTAACATTGAGGAATACACCTAATGCACACAAGAAAATACAAATCCGACTCAAAAATTTCACAATACAAATTTAATGTAATAATTAAATGCGAATTTTATAATTGTTGTTAATTTATTTTCACATTTCAATTTCCTATCTTTGACCTCAATTTTTAGACACCCAAATATCACCCCAATTATGAGTCAAGCAAATCAACACATCGCCCTAGAAGATAAATACGGAGCGCATAATTACCACCCACTACCTGTCGTATTATCAAGAGGTGAAGGTGTCTATGTTTGGGATGTTGATGGAAATAAATACGTCGATTTTTTATCTGCTTATTCAGCAGTAAACCAAGGACATTGTCATCCGAAAATCACGAAAGCACTGATAGATCAAGCGCAAACGTTGGCCTTAACTTCTCGTGCTTTTTATAACGACACTTTGGGACACTATGAGAAATTCGTTACTGAAACGTTCGGGTTTGATAAAGTATTACCGATGAACACGGGTGCGGAAGCTGTGGAAACGGCAATCAAGCTTTGTCGTAAATGGGCGTATGAAAAAAAGGGAATCGAGGAAAATCAAGCCGTGATTGTCGTTTGTGAAGGTAATTTTCATGGACGAACAACCACCATTGTTTCTTTTTCAAGTGATCCGGACTCCAATAAAAACTTTGGACCTTATCCTGCTGGATTCGTTTCCATTCCTTATGATGACATTTCTGCTTTGGAAAACGCATTGAAAGGAAAAAATGTAGCTGGATTCCTGGTTGAACCAATTCAAGGTGAAGCGGGAGTTTATACTCCTGCTGAAAATTACATCTCAGAAGCAAAACGCTTGTGTCAAGAAAACAATGTACTTTTCATTGCGGATGAAGTTCAAACAGGAATTGCGCGCACAGGGAGCCTTTTGGCTGTTTGCGGAAATTGTACTTGTGAAAACAAATGCGAACGTCAAGCCAATACCTATAGCCGTCCAGACATTCTGATTTTAGGAAAAGCACTTTCCGGTGGCGTTTATCCGGTTTCGGCCGTTTTAGCAGATGATGAAATCATGATGGTCATCAAGCCTGGTCAACATGGTTCAACATTTGGTGGAAATCCCATCGCTGCAAAAGTTGCCATTGCTGCATTAGAAGTTGTTGAAGAAGAAAAACTGATTCAAAACGCGCGTCGTTTAGGTGCTATTTTCCGCAAGGAAATGAACCGCATCATCGAATCAAATCCCTTAATTGTGAAAGTACGCGGAAAAGGACTTTTAAATGCCATCGTTGTCAATGACGCTCCTGATAGTCAAACCGCTTGGAATTTATGTGTTTCACTGAAAGAAAATGGACTATTAGCAAAGCCGACACATGGGAATATCATTCGTTTTGCTCCACCATTGGTGATTACGGAAGCACAATTAATGGAATGTGTTGGAATCATTGAAAGAACCATTCAATCGTTCGAAAAATAGAAAATAAATGGCTCGATAGAGCTTCCATGATTAAGCCTTGATTTCCTCAGGAATTCGTTAACTTTGTTTACATAAAAGAACTCAAATTGATACAAAAAATAAAATTTGGAACGGACGGATGGCGCGCCATCATAGCAGAAGATTTTACCGTTGAAAATGTCGCTCGCGTAACAGAAGCAACTGGAATCTGGTTAAAACAACAGTATGAAAATCCGAGTGTGATTGTCGGACATGACTGTCGTTTCGCAGGAGAACTTTTTATGGAAACAGCTGTAAAAGTGCTCGTTTCCCAAGGAATTCCTGTTCGCATGTCAAGAGGATTTGTCTCTACTCCAATGATTTCATTGGCAGCACACCAATTTAATTGTGAAGTAGGCATCATTTTAACAGCGAGTCATAATCCACCTTCCTACAATGGATTCAAATTGAAAGCCTTTTTTGGCGGACCACTTGAACCAGAAAAAGTACAAGAAGTAGAAGACATCATTCCAGATTCTTGTTCCATTGCATATCAAGCGGTGAACATAGAAGCAGCCATTCAAGCTGGGAAAATAGAGATCGTGGACATCGAATCGCGTTATGTGGATCACGTGAAAAAGAATTTCGACTTAGAAGCGATTACCGCATCGGGAATGAATTTGGTGTATGATGCCATGTATGGTGCTGGTCAACGCGTGATGCCGCTCATTTTACAGAAAACACAATTATTACATTGCGACCATAATCCATCCTTCCGAGGACAAGCACCTGAACCCATTGCGAAAAACTTGCAGGAATTGGAAGCATTCATCAAAGCCGATGGAACAGTATCTTGTGCGCTAGCAACGGATGGTGATGCTGATCGCATTGGATTATATAACGGAAAAGGGGAATTCATTGATTCGCATCACATCATTTTGTTGCTCATCCATTACATGGTGAAATACAAACAAATGACTGGAAAAGTAGTCATTGCTTTTAGTGTCACTCCTCGCGTAGAAAAATTATGTGCGCATTATGGACTGGAAATTCAGACCACTAAAATAGGATTCAAGGAAATCGCATCAATCATGATCAAAGATGATGTACTTTTAGGTGGTGAAGAGTCTGGTGGAATTGCCGTGAAAGGACACATTCCTGAACGCGATGGGATTTGGATGGGATTAATCATCTGGGAATTCATGGCGAAATCAGGCAAAACCTTGGATGAACTCATCGATGAAGTTTACGAAATTGTTGGTCCGTTCAAATTTGAACGAAACGATCTTCATATTACCGAAGAATTGAAACAGAAAATCATTGCGAACTGTAAGTCCAATGCTTACACTTCCTTTGGAAAATACCAAGTTTCCGAGGTGAAAACAATTGATGGATTCAAATATTTCTTTGATGACAAACGTTGGGTCATGATTCGTCCTTCAGGAACAGAACCTGTACTCCGTACTTACGCAGAAGCTCCTACTTTAGAAGAAGTGCGTGAAATATTAAAAGCAACCGAAGAGACTATTTGTCGATAATAAAACGATCGTTCAAATGATTTAAAGCCCTGACAGCATCGTCAGGGCTTTTTTTTGTCATTGAAAAAATCACTGTATTTATGTTTTATAAATATTAAATGACAACATTTACTAGTTCACTTCCGGAAAGTCTTTTGCAGCAATTGCAGGATAAATCGAAAGAATTCGGTATTCCGAAAAATAAAATCATTGAAAAGGCACTCAGTCTTTACTTGGATGAGTTAAATAAAGCGGCCTATGTTCGTTCGTACAAAGAAATGAGCGTGGACACCAATCTATTTCAAATTGCAGAGGAAGGAATGGCCGAATATCACAAGCAGCTCCAAGATTCCAAATTACTATGAAGCAGGGAGAACTTTGGTTTGCCAATTTGAATCCGGTTAAAGGAAGTGAACAAGCAGGAATGAGACCTGTTGTTATTATCAGTGGAAACTTATTAAATGATCACCTCAACACAGTGATTTGCTGTCCGCTAACGACCAAAATCAAAAACTACAAGGGTGATGTCGTGTTAAATCCTACTGGACAAAATGGTCTTACAATCGAATCTGAAATTCTAACACATCATATCCAATCTATTTCCAAGGACAGAATGATCAAGCGAATTGGGACAATTGAAGCAACTGAAATTCAATTGATAAAGAAGTTCTTGAATGAAATATTGACGTATTAATTACCCCAAAGCCACGTCTAATATCATCATGACTAAAAATCCACCAATAAACCCAAGGACAGCAACATCGGTGTATTTGTCCTGCTGGGTTTCTGGAATAACCTCTTCAACTACGACAAAAATCATTGCTCCTGCGGCAAAAGCCAAAGCAAAAGGTAGAATGGGTTCCATATAAATAACCGCCACCGCTCCAATGACACCAGCAATCGGTTCAACAATTGCAGACAATTGTCCATACATGAAACTTTTAAATCGACTCGCTCCTGCCCTTCTCAATGGCATGGCTACAGCGAATCCCTCTGGGAAATTTTGAATGCCAATTCCAATCGCTAAAGCAATGGCACCCGCAATACTTGCTCCTTCCATTCCATTAGCTGCCGCTCCAAACAATACGCCTACTGCGAGTCCTTCTGGAATATTATGTAAGGTAATGGCAAGAACAAGTAAAGTTGTTTTATGCAGTTGTGTTTTTACTCCTTCACTTTCCTCCTCCTTGAAATTGATGTGCAAATGCGGGAGTTTTTTGTCTAAAAAGAACAAAAATAAAGCCCCAACTAAGAATCCAACGGCAGCCGGCATCCAAGACATACCGGGATAAAGACGTTCTGAAAGTTCAATCGAAGGCATTAAGAGGGACCAAAAACTAGCCGCAACCATGACTCCCCCAGTAAATCCAAGCATGGCATCTAAAACTCCACGGTGCATGGTTTTAAAAAAGAAAACCAATGAAGCGCCCGCAGCAGTAACAAGCCATGTGAACGTTGTGGCTAAAAAAGCAGCAAAAACAGGATCAATGTGTTGAAAATAATGTTCAAGTTCTTTCATAGCGATCGATTGTCAAACAAAAATAACAATCAAACAGATTCAGTCTCATTGAAAACCGACTAAAATCGCTTTATCGTTTAAACTTTTCGAAACTGCAGTACCAAAATCGTCTTTAACATTGTTTGTTAATCCAGCTTGTTTCTTCTTTTCTTCCTGAATAAAAACTTCGCGTTGCTTTCCTAACTGTCCAATTTCTGCTTGAATTTTCGATCGTTCTTCCGATTTCTGTTTCACGTATGCTTCTTTTTCCGCAGTTGTTTTTCCTTTCAACTCATCCGGCAAATCTTCATCCTTCATTTTTTCAATTACTGTTGAATCCATTTTTACGGCATCTACCATATCCCACAAACCATTTGAATAAACCGTTTTCGACTTCACTAGCGCACGTTCAGTAGAAACTGCCGCACCTTGAAAGAACGCATTCTCATCTTGTTGTTTTTGTTTTAACTTATTTTCCTTTCCCAGGGAACCGTAAGTCACATAGGTACCATTCAATTGAATGTTCAATTGATTAATTTGTTCATCGTAAGGCGTTTGAATGACCTCCACGCGATCATCTGATTGAATATTGAAATAATCTCCACGTGAACAGTTGGCGCCATCTTTCCAATTTTCACGAATGCCTTGCGCATGATCCCCACAATAAATGGTGTTGACAAATACGTGTTTAGATTCTGCCAAACCACAAGCCTCTTTATATGAAATGGGTCCTTGCGTGAAGGGCTCATTTCCAGCAATGTAAATCAGCTTCAAATCCGCTGGATCTGGGGACCAGCTTAATTGCTGTAATGCGGTTGAAATTACTGCGCCACAATATTCGGACCCGCCATTTGTGCGCAATCCAAATAATTTTTCAGAAACCAAATCCAGGTCACTTGAAAAAGGCAATTGCTGGCGAATAAAATTACTTTCGGCTGTCAATCCCGAATTACCGTAATCATACATTGCGATTTCGAGTGTGGGTGACAAACCCTGATAGGTGAGTCCACTGGCCTCATTGACAATGGCCCATATCCGCGACTTTGCTTGTTCGATCAGACCATCCATGCTATTGGAGGTGTCGAATAAGATCACGAGTTGAATTCTTCGCGGGCTAATTTGTGCAGTGCTTTGCAGGCCACATGCCAACATAAATAAGGAAAAAAAGATTTGTTTCATCGTTGTTAGACTTTTGTTTTTTGTCCGGTACAACGAAGTAGGAAAAAGGTTCAGGGGAAAATTTAATTAGCTATTCATCATAAAATACCTCAAGGCCAACTCATATCCTCTCATCCCAAAACCGAAAATGCATCCGACACAAACGGGACTTAACAAAGATTCATGGCGGAAAGATTCTCGCGCGGTGATGTTCGAGATGTGTACTTCGACGACCGGTGTGGAAATGGCGGCAATGCAATCGCGCAACGCGACACTCGTATGCGTGTATCCACCTGCATTGAGGATGATTCCGTCAACTTTTGCATCCTGAAGAACATTGATCAATTCCCCCTCCACATTGGACTGAAAATAGGAGATTTCAGCACTCGATTTCGATTTCAATTCCGTTAAAAAGTCTGCAAACGAAACATTCCCATATATTTGTGTTTCACGGGAACCGAGTAAATTTAAATTTGGACCGTTTACAATCAGAATTTTCATAGATGT
>JBJTMU010000033.1:0-4015 GCA_046070685.1 Flavobacteriales bacterium
TTTTATGGAGTACATGGCGGAACGCAGGATAACCTTAGCCTTGGCGGACCAAGCCGCACAATTTCCGGCAACGGAATTACCAATGCCGATTGGTATGTTACCTCACAAGGCGATGGATTTGAATCGCAGGTTGATCAATCAAATCCGGATATAATTTATGCACAAAGTCAATATGGTGGACTGAATCGTTATGACAGAAAAAGCGGTGAACACCTGCCCATAAAACCGGTTGAGAAAGAAGGCGAAGAAGCTTACAGATGGAATTGGGATGCACCGTTATTGGTTTCTCCGCATGATGCAAGTACAATCTATTTTGCGGCAAATAAAGTATTTAAATCAACTAATCGCGGAGATGACTGGCAGATTATTTCAGAAGATCTCACTCAACAATTGGATCGCAATAAATTGAAAGTAATGAACCAAGTATGGACGATTGATGCAGTGATGAAAAATGCTTCGACAACGATTTATGGAAACATCGTGGCCTTGGATGAGTCACCTGTCAAAAAAGGATTGTTATACGTTGGTACCGATGATGGATTGATTCAAGTCTCAGAAAATGATGGTCAAACTTGGACAAAATACAGCGCATTTCCTGGAGTACCTGTCTATTCACGGGTAAATATGCTAACGGCTTCATTGTTTGATGAAAATACGGTTTTTGCACTGTTTAATCCGCAACGTTCAGGTGATTTTAAACCTTATGTATTGAAATCTACCGATAAAGGAAAAACGTGGACCAACATCACTTCAAATTTACCTGTTCGTGGAAACTCTTATTGCTTAAAGCAAGATCATGTCGATCCAAACTTATTGTTTGTTGGAACAGAATTTGGCGCGTTTTTCACGACTGATGGTGGCTTAAATTGGACAAAATTAGCAGGACTTCCCACAGTTGCCGTTTACGATTTCGATATTCAGAAAAGAGAAAATGATTTAGTGGCAGCGACGTTTGGACGTGGATTTTATGTCCTAGATAATTACACGCCTTTGCGTTTCTTGAGTAAATCTAATTTGGATAAAAAAGCGTATTTATTCCCGGTGAAGGACGCGCTTTCGTATGTGCCTGCTGATCCACTGGGATTAGATGGGACAGGATTTCAAGGTCACAACATGTGGGCTTCCGAAAATCCTTCTTTTGGTGCAGTTTTTACTTTATTCTTGAAGGATGAATACAAATCATTGAAGGACCTACGACAAGAAAAAGAACAAGCCTTGGAAAAAGATAAAAAAGATGTGTCTTATCCCACTTTTGATGAATTACGAAAAGAGGAATTGGAAGATGCAGCTAAGTTGATATGGATCATTTCTGATGCTTCCGGAAAAGAGGTGCGTCGCATGTCTGGTTCACCTTCGAAAGGAATAAGTCGTACTGTTTGGAACTTACGTTCGAATACCACAAATCCAATTGGTTCAGGTGGAAATGGATTTTTAGTCGCGCCAGGAACCTATTATGTAAGTCTTGCCTTAGTGAAAGACGGAAAAATGGAAGAGTTAATCGCCAAAACTGCTTTCGAAGTGAAGGCCTTGAATAACCAAACGCTGGTTGCGAAAAACCCACAAGAATTAGCGGCATTTAGAACCGAAGTGGCTGAACTTAACCGCAAAGTTTCAGGAACAGGTCGACTGATGGACGAAACGAGCGATGAAATAAATTTAATGGAAAAAGCCTTGTTGAATTATCCGAATACGGACATGGGACTCTTGAAGGAAATCAAAGAATTAAAAACGCTTATGTATGATTGTCAAGTAATCATGAATGGCGATGGAATTCGAACAGCACACGAATTTGAAACGGCACCAAGTTTACAGTCTCGTTTGGGAATGGTGGAGTATCAACTGTACGATAACACCGCTGGAGTAAGTAATACACATAAAGCGAATAAGGCCATTGTTGAAGCGGAATATGTTGAATTGCGTCAGAAGTTAGATGATGTGGTAAAACGTGTGGAGGTGCTACAATCAAAATTGGATGGAGTTCCGATTCCATACACCAAATCAAAAGAAAACTGGAAAGAAGATTAGTCTTTCCTGTTGTATAGACATAAAAAAAGCCACTCATTGAGTGGCTTTTTTTTATCGTTCATTTTTTCTTATTCACCGAATCGTTCAATGACTTGTTGCGTCACTCCGGTATTAGAGAATCCACCATCGTGGAATAAGCTCTGCATGGTTACGTATTTCGTTAAATCTGAGAACATCGTGATGCAATAATCTGCACAAGCAATTGCTGAAGCATTTCCAAGTGGAGACATTTGCTCAGAGAAATTGATGAACTCTTTAAATCCTTTGATTCCTTGTCCGGCAGTAGTGACTGTTGGAGATTGGGAAATCGTATTTACACGTACTTTTTTCGCAATACCGTAATGGTAACCAAAAGAACGTGCGATTGATTCTAACAACGATTTTGCATCCGCCATGTCATTATAATCAGGAAAAATACGTTGAGCAGCAATGTATGAAAGAGCGATAACAGATCCCCACTCATTCATGGCGTCTTGTTTGTACAATGTTGCCAATGTTTTGTGCAAAGACATCGCTGAAACATCCATCGTTTGATTATAGTAGTTATAATCGTTTTCCGTATAGTGTTTTCCTTTACGTACATTCGGAGACATGCCAATCGAATGCAAGACAAAGTCAATTTTTCCACCAAGAATTTCTTGTGCTTGAGTCACCAAGTTGGTTAAATCCTCCACGCTTGTTGCATCCGCTGGAATAACTTGGCTACCTGTTTCAGCTGCTAATGCATTGATTTCTCCCATGCGCATAGCAATTGGAGCGTTCGTTAATACAAATGTAGCGCCCTCTTCATGAGCTCTTTGAGCTACTTTCCAAGCGATTGATTGGTCATTTAATGCACCAAAAATAATTCCTCGTTTTCCTTTAAGTAAGTTATTTGCCATGTAAATTCAATTTTAAACAAAAGTAATCAATCTTATTTTTCCAACACTGATTTTAATTTTTTGAGTCCTCCTTCAAGATCTTTTCCAATCATTTGATCGAAATTCATTAAGTAAGACAGCGCATTCCACGGATAAGGTGAATTTCCTTCGAAGCCCCAAATGACTCTCGTATGATTGGCATTAATGCTGCTCGTTTCGAAATATGCATCATCTTCATTTTCAAAGGGAACTTTAAATCGAAGGTGCATATCGACACGTTCTCCCGGAGTTAGTTTCACAATTTCCATTGATCCCGTCCCGACATTTTCATCTTTACTTTCCCATGCAGAAACGAATCCAACCGTTCCATCTGTTCCCGTATATGTTTTTTTCATTTTTGGATCTTTTCGTGCCCAAACACTAAAATCACCTTGATTTTTTATGTGTTTTAAATACTGATAAACACTGTCTTTTGGCGCTGATACTTCAATGCTTCGTTCGATGTTAAATTTCTTTGGAGCAAAAAGTCCCACGATTAAAACCACAGCAACTAAAGTTAAAATCAATAAAAATAATCGTTTAATCCATTTCATAATTCGTTCGTTTTGAAGTGCTTTACGTAGATGAGCCTAAAAGGTTTAGGCTTCGTTTCTTAAATACTTTTTTTCCGCCCAAAACGTGCCGAAAGGAACGAATGAGGCTAAAAAGAGAATCAATGATTTTACAAAGGAAAATTGTTTCGAAAAGAAAAATTGAGCCAAGTAAACGCAATAAGCGATGAAAAGCACACCATGAATCCAGCCCACAATTTTATTCGGTAAACCGATTTCATATTGACGTTTTAGGAACATGGTAATTAATAGGGCAATCCAAGAAAATCCTTCTGCAATTGCTATTTTTTGAAATTGTTTTAATCGTGTCATGCTTATTTTTTTTGTTGTTTTTCAAGTTCTTTTAATTGGTCTCGGTAACGAGCAGCCTCCATAAAGTCTAATTCCTTGGCCGCTTTTTCCATCGCTTTTTTTGTCGCTTTCATTCGTGCTTCCAATTCCTTTGGATTAGCATAAGTTTGAACGGGTTCAGCAGCTAATTGGGCTTGTGTTTCTTGCGTATATTTTAATTGTCGACTA
>JBJTMU010000034.1:0-38458 GCA_046070685.1 Flavobacteriales bacterium
CAGTGGTGAGTATTCAAAACGATACCATTTGTAATGGACAAAGTGCCACTATCACCGCAAATGTAAACCTTGCTGGGGGAACTTTCTTATGGTCTCCTTCTAATGCCAATACAGCCAGTATCACGGTTAGTCCGAATAATAACTCTAGTTATCAAGTAATCTATTCATTACTTGGATGTGCTGACACGAGTGTAGCAGTAATAGTTGTGAAACCCGTTTCAACTCCTAGTACAACAAATCAAACCATTTGTGATGGTCAAACAGCCGAATTAATAGCCATTGCTAACTTGCCAGGAGGTACTTTTATTTGGTCAACTTCCGAAACGAACGATACGATTCAAGTTAGCCCAACTTCAACAACAAATTATTCTGTAACATATAACTTAAATGGATGTATCAGTCCCATCGTTAATACGACGGTGACAGTTAATCCAGTTCCAACTTTAATCATTAACAATAGTACAATTTGTGCGGGAAATTCGACAACCATCACAGCTATTCCAAATTTACCTGGAGGAACATTTTATTGGGGAAATCCTGGAGTTATTGGAGGAGCAAGTCAAACGATAAGTCCACTAAACGATACTACTTTAAGTGTCAATTATTCCCTGAATGGATGCTCAAGTTCCATCGTAACAAGTAATGTAACGGTGAATCCACTTCCAATTTCCACCTTTAGCGCAACAGTTACACAAGGATGTACACCATTACAAGTTACTTTATCAGCAGATGATAACTCAAATAATACATATACTTGGTCAACGAGTAATTCACTTTCTGGTTCTGGACCACAAGCAAATTTTCTTTTCCAAATGAATGGAAGCTTTGATGTGAGTCTAACCTCCACATTGAATGGATGCAGTGTGACCGAAACCATTACGAATTTTATTCAGGTGGATAATTACCCAATTGCTGCATTTGAAGCTTCATCGGATCTCTTCACAGAGCCAAACCAAACATTATATTTTATGAATAATAGTTTGGGGGCAAGTAGTTATTATTGGGATTTTGGAGATGGTGGAAATTCAACAGAGGAAGGTCCAGCACACTTGTTTAATGACAATCAACAAGGTTTTGAAATTATTTTAACGGCGATTTCTAATTTGGGTTGTCAAGACACGAGTCATGTTTCCATTGGATTTGATCCTGGGTTGGTTTATTACATTCCAAATACTTTTACGCCGGATGGAGATATGTATAATCAAACATTTAATCCAATTTTTACTAGTGGAATAGACAACTACCATTATAACTTCTACGTCTACAACAGGTGGGGGGAAATAATATTTGAGAGTCAAGACCCATCAATTGGTTGGGATGGGTCCTTTGGAACAGAAGGTAAAGATTGTGAAGAAGGCGTTTATACTTATCAGATATTGATTAAAATCCCTAATTTTGACGAGCGAAAAATGATCGTTGGTCAAGTAAATTTAATTCGATAAAAGTGAAATTAAGAAAACTCATATTTTTAAGTATCATTCTCTGGAACTTGTTCCCTGTATTTTCCCAAGGAACTCCTGTTAGTGTTGGGACACAAGTAACCACCTTTTCAAGTATGATACGTGGATATCACTTTACTTCTCCTACAAACTTTACAATTTGCGGTTTATATGTTCCACCTGATGCAAATGCAACAGGAACGCAAACAATCCGAGTGGTTCGTTTTACAGCTGGACCACCACCTGCTTTTGCCGGAACAACAAATAGTTTTGTTCAATTATTTACCATTACAAATGCCCCAGCAACAGGTGTTGTGCCTTGTAGTATTCCTGTTGCAACAGGAGATATTATCGGTGTTTATGGTGCACGTGGTGCAAACTGTGTGAATAGTTACGGACCAGCAAACTTTGTCACTTCAATCAATGGATTTAATACCACCTTACAACGAAGTGGTATGCAATCTTGTCCAGCAGGAACCGGAGCGGCCATGGCCAATATTTGGTCAGAAGTAAATTATAATATTGGACGAATTACTATGTATATTAACTGTTGTCAAACACCAACAGTCACTGCAAGTTCTAACAGTCCTATCTGTTCTGGTCAACCATTGAATTTAAGTACTACTGCAAATCCAGCTGGAACTTATACATATGCTTGGACAGGACCAAATGGGTTTACTTCTGCCGTTCAAAATCCAACCATCGCTTCTCCAACATTGGCAGCTGCTGGAAATTACACTGTTGTAGTAACCGTACCAAACTGCGGTACAGCCAATGGTACAACAACCGTGGTGGTAAATCCGGGTCCGACAATCACCGCGCCACCAATCACCATTTGTCAAGGTGGGAGTGGTACCTTAACGGCAAGTTCATCGACAGCTGGAGGTGTATGGACCTGGTCATTGAATGGAAATATTCTTGGAAGTGGACCAACTTTGGCTGTGAATCCAACCAGTAACACGACTTATACTGTTTCTTACGACGTAAATGGTTGTTCGAGTACAAGTACTGTTTTAGTCACTGTTGAACCAACTCCTCAACCTCAAATTGTGAATGATAGTATTTGTTTGGGTCAAACAGGAACGCTATTTGTTTCAAGTGTGTCGGCTGGAGGTACTTATTTATGGTCAAATGGAGCAACAACTGCTTCTTTGAGTGCAGCTCCTACCAGCACTACTTCTTATTCACTCGTATTTACCAGCTCAAATGGTTGTGTATCGCCTAGTGTTTCCGCAGATATTGTCGTGAAACCAAATCCGATCGTAAGTGTAGTAAATGATACGATTTGTATTGGTTCAAGTACAACGCTTACAAGTACCGTGGATTTGCCAGGTGGTACGTATTCGTGGTCACCTTTACCTTCGACTAGTAATTCCATTACCGTTACACCAAATATAACAACGAATTATACGGTTATATACAATTTACAAGGGTGTACAGACACGGCAACTGCACAAGTTTGGGTGAATCCAATTCCTGTAGCCTCTACCTCGAATACCACCATTTGTTTTGGTGATATTGCCACCTTGAATGCGACAGCTAATTTACCAAATGGAAGTTATTTGTGGTCCAATGGTGAAACAACAAGCTCCATTCAAATCAGTCCGGCTACAACGACAACTTATTCTGTTGCTTATACCTTAAATAACTGTACAAGTCCAAGCGTGAACGCCATTGTAACAGTGAATCCAATACCTGTTGTATCCTTAACGAGCGCTACTATTTGTGATGGGGACTTTGTTACACTTGTTGCTTCTGCGAACCTCACTGGAGGAAGTTACACATGGGGACCACTCAATACTCCGGGAGGAACGAGTCAGACATTAAGTCCTTCGGTTGATACGACGTTGACTGTTATTTATACTTTATTGAATTGTCCTAGTTTACCAGCGAGCGGAACAGTAACTGTCAATCCATTGCCGATTGTCACTTTTACATCTGATATCGTTGAAGGTTGTGCGCCATTGAGCGTTACATTTACAGCAACAGATCAAACAAATGCAAGTTACACTTGGACAACAAGTAACGCATTGACAGGAACTGGCGGAACAAGTACGCTTATTTTTCCAACTGGGGGAACGTATGATGTCACATTAGCAGCAACAACGATCAATGGCTGTTATGCTTCGAATACCGTAGCGAATTACATTTATGTGGAAGACTTACCGCATGCGGATTTTGAATCACCGATTAGTGTCTTTACGAACGAAGCTCAGTATGTTCAATTCAGTAATTTCTCAACAGGAGCGACACAATATGTTTGGAATTTTGGAGATGGACAAACATCTACTGACATTGAACCATCTCATGTTTTCCAAAATACGATGGGAGGATATACCATTAATTTACTTGTTTCAACAGATTTAAATTGTTTGGATAGTATGTCCGTTTCTATTGGATACCAATACAATGAATTGTATTATATTCCAAATAGTTTTACGCCTGACGGAGATCAAAACAACCAAGTGTTCTTACCAATATTCTACTCAGGTTACGATCCAATGAATTTTGAAATGGACATTTTTAACCGTTGGGGTGAAGTGATTTATGAAACGCACAACGTACTTTACGGTTGGGATGGATCTGTTGGAGCAGAAGGATTAGATGCGCCAGAAGGAACATATACCTATCGAATTGTATTTAAAAATCCGGATTTGGATGAGCGCATTGTGATTACAGGTACGGTTAACTTGATCCGTTAATCCTGTCTGCTTCTTAGCGGAAAACAAGACTTTCTATGCATCGCATTTTTTTTTCGAATTTACTGTTTTCGCTTTTACTTAATTTATTGATTAAACCCATCGCCATTTTTGGCATCGATGCGCAAGTACAAAATGCGGTTGGACTCGATCAATACGGATTGTATTTTTCACTACTGAGTTTATCCTTAATTCTGAATATTCTCATGGATTTAGGGATTAATAATTACGTTATTCAAACCGTTGCTAAAAACAAAGAAGAAGCGAAATCCCAAATCAGTAGTATTCTTGTCCTGCGACTTGCCTTGTTTCTAGTTTACATCAGCATTCTCTTTATTTCTGCCTTTTTACTGGGTTACGACTCCACAGGGATGAAACTGCTCTTCTTTTTAGGATTGAATCAACTTCTTATTGTTTTCATCGCGTACTTCAGGGGATTTTTTTCAGGCCTTCAACATTACAAACTCGATTCATTTTTTTCCGTTTTTGATCGCATCTTGCTTATTATCACGGCCGGAACAGTCTTACTTTTACCAACCAAATATCACATGAGTATCCACTTGTATATTCAATTGCAAACAGTTGGCTATTTCCTCACTTTCCTGATGTCATTTATTTTCTTTAAACGAATGATTGGCACCATTCATTGGAAAATTGATTTACATCATTTTAAAGCCGTTCTTCAAAAAAGTTTACCGTTTGCCATATTGATCATACTTATGTCACTATATACACGGATTGATGGAATACTTCTACACACATTTGCCACAAACGGAAACATGGAGGCCGGAGTCTATGCCAAAGGTTTTCGTTTACTAGATGCCTTGTATATGTTTGGAATGATCTTCGCTGGTTTGTTGTTTCCCATGTTTTCTAATTTACTGCACGAATCCTTGCAAAAAGTCAGAGAATTGGTGCTCATTTCTTCTCATTTCCTCATGAGTGGCGTTATTGTGGTCGTTTTCATTTTGATCGAACATGCAGGACCTATCCTTCAATTAATTTATACCTCGCCGACGGAAGCCATTGCACCTTTTAGTTGGTTAATGTTGAGTTTCCTAGGAATCGCCATGAATTTTGTTTTCGGAACACTCCTCACAGCAAATGGGAATTTAAAAGAACTAAACATCATTTCAGCGATTGGAGTGCTCCTCAATGTGAGTCTAAACATCATCTTGATTCCAAAATACGGTGCTGCTGGAGCTGGGTTTACGGCATTTATTACGCAGATTACGATGGCTATTACTCAATTCATTTTGTGTGCAAGATATTTCCAACTAACCATTGGATTCGTTTCCATTGGCAAATGGCTACTTTTTACCTTATGTTTCGCAAGTGTCCTTTTCGTTATCAATTTCATTTTGATGAATTTAATGGACCAAAATTTCTTGAATGATTCACCCATCCTTTTTGGACTCATTTTATGTATCGAATTCATCCTTGGGTTGACACTCATGTTCATTTTCAAATTCATCGAAATCAAACCGTTAAAAAATCTCTTTTTATCTCGATCCTAATTCAAATATTTTTTGAATTTCGAAGTTATTGTGATAGCTTGCGTCAAAAATCATAACTTCGCGCAGCTAAATAAGATATGACACAATTAAATTTACAAGAAGAACGCTTCGGTTTGCTTCAATTCATTTGGAAAAACAAAAAACCGATTTATCTCATTACTGGAATTTCAGCAGTTATTTCCATCGTCGTATCATTCATGATTACACCGATGTATTTATCATCTGCCATCGTATTCCCTGCCGCATCCGGTAACGTATCCTTCGACGCACAACGAAATGTGAAAGCAGCAGCAATGGACTTTGGTGAAGAAGAACAAGCAGAACAATTGGTGCAAATTTTACAATCATCTCGCATCAAGGATCGCATTGTCAAAAAATATCATTTGCTGTCTGATTATGAAATCTCTGAAAACGATCCAAACAAAAACTACAAATTAAGCAAAGCTTATTATGGTAATTTCAGCTTCAATCGTACTCGTTTTGGATCCATTCAAATTGATGTCTTAGATAAAAATCCAAAGAAAGCTGCTGATATGGCAAATGACATTGTTGACCTCATCGATACTGTAAAAAATGAAATGATTCGCGAACGAACAGTGCCGGCATTTGAAATCAATTTACGTAAGAAGAAACAAATGGAGCATGAGCGCGATTCGCTTCTAACACGATTGGAGGAATTAGCTCAAATGGGCGTACTACCGAATGATGTTCGCGCAACACTTTACCAAGCATTAGTTGATTCAAAAAGTGCAGCAGAGAAAACAGAGATTCAACGTAAAATTGACATCAACACTAAATACGGTTCTGTTTACGATGGACTTGAGTACCAACGAAATGAGAAAATTGTAAAAATCGAAGATTTCAGAGTTTCTTATGAGCAGGCAGAATCAGATGCCAATGCCAAATTCAACCATAAGTTCGTCGTTGAAAGAGCCGTTGTTGCTGACCGAAAAGAGAAACCGAAACGAATGATTATCGTATTGATTTCAACCATTGGTGGATTTATTTTTGGCTTATTTTTCTTGCTTATTCAACACCGCATTAAAGAACTAAAACTGAACGAAGCTTAAGGTCTTGAAAAAATCAGTCATTTACAGTTTTGTAGGTCTTATTTTATCCCTTGTTTTTGCATTTTTCATTTCGCAAGATCAAGCTTATTTGAGTCTTTTTCCTGCCGGATTACTTGCCATTTATTTCGCCATCTTTCAAACGGAAAAACTGTTTATTGCGATTGCATTTTTCACTCCACTCTCCATTAACATTGAAGAATTTAATTCCAGTTTTGGACTGTTTCTTCCCAGTGAACCATTATTATTTGGACTCATGCTCTGGCTTTCTGCCTTGCAGATTCACAAACCATTCATGCCTAAATACTTATGGAAACAGCCCATTTTGTTTTCAGTTGGCATCTTTTTAACTTGGATTTTCATCAGCTCGATCACAAGTACTCATCCCATCGTGTCCTTTAAATTTCTATTGGCGAAGCTTTGGTTTATTGTACCCGTTTTGTATTTCGGAATACACTTCTTTCAAAAAGAAAAAAACAGACTTGCTTTTATTTGGTTATTTATCATCTCCACATGTATGGTGATCATCTATACGCTCATACATCACTACATGTATGCCTTTGGTGAAAAAGAAAGTCATTGGGTGATGTCGCCATTTTTCAAAGATCACACCATTTATGGAGCCATTGTAGCATTAAATGTTCCTTTGGTATTTGGACTTTATTTCTATAAAAAACACAGTCCTCTAGTACAAGCGACATTAATCCTTTTCATCATTTTAATACTTCTTGGATTGTATTTTTCCTATACGAGAGCCGCCTGGTTGAGTGTGTTTGGTTGCATCTTTATTGCTGGATTAATTTATTACAAAATCAACTGGAAACCATTGGCAGGTATCGGTGCTATTGTTCTGATCATTATTTTGTTCAAATGGGACACGATTCAAATGGAATTAGCCCGTAACAAACAAGATCACACCACGGAATCATTTGATGAACGACTACAAAGTGCCACCAATATTTCAACAGATGCTTCCAATCTAGAGCGCATCAACAGATGGAGCTGTGCCATTGCCATGTTTGAAAAAAGACCCATGTTTGGATACGGACCTGGCACCTACGCTTTTGAATACGCGCCATTTCAGGAACCGGAAAATTTAACCATTATTTCGACCAATTTTGGGGATATGGGAAATGCACATAGTGAATATTTAGGTGCATTAGCAGAAATGGGGGTTTTTGGACTTTTGAGCTTTTTGGGAATAGTGGCTGCAATTTTTTACACCAGCATATTAGTCTATCACCGCATTCCAAAAACAGAAACAGGAAGCAGAATTTTGGTGCTTTCCATGATCATGGCTATTTCCACTTACTTCATTCACGCCTTCTTAAATAATTTCCTTGACACGGACAAAGCAGCTGTGCCGATATGGGGCATGTGTGCCATGATGATTGCTCTTGGATTACAACAAGAAAAATCAGCGGCTAATCCAAAGTGATGGATTCAAACTTTTGGTGAGTCCACCAGCAACGGAGTGAATTTCGAAGTGACAAATAGACACACCACTATCATCTGTTAATAAGCTTCCAATGGATTGTTTAGCTGAAACTTTTGAACCAATGCTCACATACGTTTCTTGTAAATTTCCATAAACTGTTCGATAAGCACCATGCTTAATGACCACGAATTTACCTGCTCCGTTGATGGAAAATACACTTGTCACCTCTCCTTCAAAAACGGCGCGTACTCGTGCGTTTTTTGGACAAGTAATATCAATTCCATTATTGTGCGTTGTTACTCCCGCCAATGTCGGGTGAGGATTTGTACCATAACGTTCCGTGATACTACCTTTCTCCACAGGCCATGGTAAGCGTCCACGATTGACTTCAAAACTTTTACCAACGGCAGAACCTTCTGTAGATTCTGTATAAGTTACTTGCTTCGGTTTAGCAGGTTCTGTTGTGGTTGTTTTTGGCGTCGATTTCGGTGTTTCCTGGCCTTTATTCCCTGATCCTGTAGTTGTCGTTGTTTTTGGAGTGGCTGCAGCAAGGTTTGCTTGACGTTTCTCCTCTTCTTTTCGTGCACGTTCACGTTCTTTTTGTCTTGCTTCCTCGCGCGCGATTTCTTTTCTTAGCTCCGCATCAATACGTTGTTTGACTTCTGCTTTTTTGCGTTCGTCAGCCTTCAATTGCACCAGTAGGTTTTGCTCCTCTTTTTTAAACTTCTCGTACGATTTTTCTTTTTTAGACTTGTCTTTTGTAATTAGTTCTCTTTCTTGTTTTTTCTCCTCCAATGCCAATAATTTGGAATCCTTATCATCCGAGATACTTGAGATTTCTTTGGCAATTAAATCTTGATGTTGCTTAATTAAGGCTGCTTGTTTCCGTTGAACACCAGCTACTTTCTTTAAATAACGATTACGTTTCAAGGCCTCATTATAGTTATCTGAAGAAAGTAAATACATGACGCGTCCGTAATTGCTTCGATGCTTGTAAGCATACAACACCATCTTTTTATATTGACGTTTCAAATCACTCAAACGCTTTTTTAAACGTTTCACTTCTTGCTTTTTCTCCACCATTTTGATTTCCGCCATGCGCACTTGATTATCGAAGATACGCACGAGTGCTTCACGACTTTTAATTTGATTTTCGATGAGTCGAAGTTCATTTAACGAAGCCTGTGAATTGGACTTCACCTTTGTCAATAAAGCTTTGGTATTGGAAATGCGTTTTTCCAATTTCTGTTGTTCTTTTTTCAGTTTTTCTTGACTAGATTGACCAAAAGCAACTTGAAAAAAAAGCAAGAAAAAAAGTAAACTACTTACATTTTTCATATTTCTCAGGAATGACAATAATTAATTCTTGTGGTTCATTGATTTCAACTCGTTCGTACTCCATTCGGATATAAATCCCTTTGTCCTTCGCCTTTATGTGCATGTGCACCAACTTGGGGAGGTTAAATCCAGCAATATCTTGACGCTGTTCGTAAATCACCTTTATTTCTGTAGAATCACTAGGACTCTTTATGGTTGTTTGTTGCAGCGTTTTCGCATCCGAACTCAAGACATAATTCAAAACAATATCTTCCTTTGGTCGACGGTCCATTCGTTTTTTATCTCTTTTCTTATGTGTAGAAATACTGTATGAGTAAGGATCATGATCGACAAAATATTTCTGTTCGATATTGTAATCTAATGGTTTTCCCAAAAACAATTCCTCCAAATTTTCATAAGTAAAATCGACTCCGAAGGTGGATTTAAGAAAATCCAAGGATTGAATGGTATAACATTTATCCCGTTTGTTTACAACGGTGATGGTGTCTTTGGTTACCATGGCTGTTACGATAGGAATTCTAGCATAGGTAATAATCGCGTTTACGGCACTATCACACACCATTTTAATGGACGTTTTAAAAGAGATTTCATTGCTCGAATCCTTGTAATTTACATCCAATTTGGTGTAAAATGTTTTGGGCTCTATTTTCGACAAGCTATCCAAACGATCCATCAAGTCTTTATCCTTCATTTTTGGAAGTTTCTCGCTACTTGTAAGAGCAACTCCAGTTTTTGGAGAACAAGAAGTCAGCGCAAGAAATACGCTAAGTCCGAATGACCATTTAAAAAATAGGTTTTGCATATTTCTTTTGTGTGATTTTATCAATAAGTACCGAATTCGTTGAGCCTAGTTCTTTTGCACGCAACCATTGGGTGAAAGCCTCTTCTTTTTTGCCGAGCATAAATAAAGCATCGCCTAAGTGTTCAACACAAGAAGGATCATTGTTTGAGGACGCAAAACACGCCTGTTCCAATACCGACTTTGCTTCTGAATATTTTCCTTGCTGAAAAAGAATCAATCCTTTTGTATCCAAGTATCTTGCTTCGTTTGGATAAATAGTCAATACCTCATTGATTATTTTTTCAGCCCTTGTAAGTTCAAGTTCATTGAATGCCAAGGAATAAGCGAAATTATTTTTGACAAACGTATTATTTGGGGAAAGAGTTAAGGCCCTTTCATAAGCTGAAATGGCTTCCTTCGTATGTTTTAATCCAAATTCAGATTCGCCAATTTGACCTAAGAATTCTGCTTTTAGGTCATCATCTTTTAGCACCAAATCAACCCCTGTTTGCAATGAAGTCAACGCTTTCTGATAATTTTTCTGTTGATTTAGCGCTGCGCCCATCAAAAAGTAAGGAACTGATTGAGTTGGATAGAATCCAATACATTTTTCGGCATCGACAGATAAGCTATCAAATTGTTTGTATTGATATTCAAGCGCCAACACTTGATTCCAAATAGGATAAACATTGGGGTCACATTTGATGGCCGCTTTATACGCCTCGATCGCTTCAACGGCTTGATTTACTTTGAAATAATAATCTCCTGCGATGGAATGGGCTTTGGCCTCCTTCGGGTATTTTGTGCGCATGTACAAAACCAATGATTCCATATCCGGATCCATGACTTCTTGTCCTTGTAATCCGATTAATACGTTCATTTTCTGGTCTAAATTTGGACCATCTGCTTTAATCGCTGCTTTTAAATTGATCAATCCATTCTTTACATCACCTGATTGCATTTGCATATCACCCAACATGAGCAAAGCCATCCCATTGTTTGGATCTACAGCAACAAGTTCTTTTAACAAATTGAAGCCTTCCTGGAATTTTTTGTGTTGCAAATAGTAATCCACCAAGTTCGCGATGATCATTGGTTCCTCCACAAATTTCTTTTTTGCGTCCATTAAAACTTGAATCCCTTCTTCATCCCGATGAGCAGCGACAAGTAATTTAAATTTTTCAATGGCGATTCCCGGATTTGCTCCGAGGTTATTTTCCATTCTGGTTAATAATTCAATGCCCTTTTTAACATTCCCAAGTTTCGAGTAGCATTCAGCCGCACCCGAATAATAACTCTGATTTGTAGGCGCTTTTTTCAGCAGTTTTTCGAAAACAACAATCGCTTCATCGTATTTTTTTAATTCCACATACATAAAAGCTAATTCGCTCTGATAATGCTCATTTTTTGGGTCCAATTCAGAAGCACGTTTGGTATGAATAGCCGCTTGATCTAAATCGTTTTGCGTTAAATAAATTTGAGCCAAGGCAAAATGTGCCGCATCATCTTGTGCATCTTTCAATAAACAGGCGTTGAATTGATCAATTGCTTCTTGTTGTTGGCCATTCATTTTCAAGCGGACTCCTTCATGGAATGCATGAATGTAAGCTGCATCGTGCTCAACTACTTTCTTTTTCTTTAAGTTTCCACAAGACGTGAAAAAGAAAAACAGAAGAAATATGGAAGTTATTTTATTCATGAACCGTACTGAAATCTCCTAAACTCACGTCTTTTAATCTTCCTTGGTAAACAACATTCGAGCCAATCATTGCATCACCAATTTGTGCGTTTCGAATGTGCGTGTTTTGTTGGATATTGGAGTTTTTTATGATTGAATTTTCAATGATTGAGTTCGCACCAATGGAAACATGAGGTCCGATGACAGAAGCATTAATGGTTACATTTTTACCAATAAAACATGGTTGAATAATGACCGAATCCGTCAAGTTTGCGCTCTCATCCATCAGTTTAACTCCTGCTTCTTTGTCAAATTCAAGGACGCGCTGATTGGTATGTACCGTTACTTCCTTGTTTCCGCAATCCAACCATTCGGATACTGTTCCCGGTTTAAATACCACACCAGATTCTGTTAATCGACGAAGGGCATCCGGAAGTTGGTATTCTCCACTTTTGATGACCGCATGATCAATCAGGTATTGCAATTCTTTATGTAATCTCGCGCCATCACGGAAATAATAAATACCTATCATCGCAAGATCCGAAACAAAATCCTTCGGTTTTTCAACGAAATCAATTATTTCTCCTCGGTCATTCATTTTAATCACACCAAATGCACTAGGATCTTCAATTTGTTTGACCCACAAAATTCCTTCATCCTCTTGACTAATTTTAAAATCCGCCTTGAATAGTGTATCAGCGAATGCCACAACAACCGGACCCGTTAATTTCTCAGCTGCACATAAAACGGCATGACCCGTTCCAAGCGGTTGAAGTTGGTAATGAATGGAACCTTTTGCGCCAAGTTTTTCCGCCACTGCCAATAATTCTTGTTCTACTTCCGCTCCAAATTCACCAACAACAAAGGCAATTTCGTCGATTTTCTCTGCACAAACACGTGCAATGTCTTCCACCAAACGATGGACGATGGGTTTTCCTCCAACTGGAACTAATGGTTTTGGAACAGTTAAGGTATGTGGTCTCAGTCGGCTGCCTCTTCCAGCCATTGGAATGATTACATTCATGATCGATTATTTTACGCCTGTACTACCAAATCCGCCCGCTCCACGTTCGGAATTAGATAGTGCTGTGACTTCTGTTAATGTTACTTTTTGAACAGGACAAAACACCATTTGTGCAATCCGTTCACCATCTTCAATTAGAACTTCTTGATCCGATAAATTGATCAAAATAACGCCGATTTCTCCCCGATAATCCGCATCAACTGTTCCTGGTGTGTTTAAAACGGTCAGTCCTTTTTTCAGGGCTAGTCCGCTTCTTGGACGAATCTGACATTCGATAGACGGATCCATTTCCAAAAACAAACCCGTTTTAATCAAGCTCCGTTGCATGGGTTTTAAGCAAACTATTTCCTCCAAATTGGCACGAATATCCATCCCCGATGAACCAATCGTTTCATATTTTGGTAAGTCATGCTTGGACTTATTGGTGATTTTTACCTGCATTTTCTCTAATTGTAGTCAAAATTAGTAAAATACCGAGGTGCAATAACACGGCAAAGACGGAGAAATCAACAAGTCGATATTAACAACCTTTCTACTTATTTTCTTTGTCCCATGTGGATTTGAGCGGAATTTTCACCTCAAATCACTACTTTTGTTTTCGCAAATAAATAGTTATGTTAGAAATTCAACGCATTCGTGCAGAAAAAGACGCTTTAGTTCAAGGATTATTAAAACGAAACATCCAAGCGGAATCCACTTTGGATGAAATACTTTCAAAGGATCAAGCATGGCGCGCGTCGAAAACAGAATTAGACACTATTGCGGCAGAAATGAATCAATTGGCTCGATCAATCGGTGAATTATTCAAAGCTGGAAAACAAGCCGAAGCAGCGAGCATGAAAGAACGCACAAGCGGATTAAAAGTGCAAGAAGCTGCGTTGAAATCTACTGTGGATCAATTGGAAGAGGAAATTACCAAATTACTCTATACCTTACCAAATGTGCCAAATGAATTGGTGCCAACAGGTCGCGATGCCAATGATAATGAAACAGTTTACGAGCAAGGAAGTACACCAAATTTTAACTTTCAAGCGTTGCCCCATTGGGACTTAGCTAAAAAATACGACCTCATCGATTTTGAATTAGGGGTAAAAGTGACTGGAGCTGGATTCCCTTTTTATCGCGGGAAAGGCGCAAAATTACAACGTGCTTTAATTAGTTTCTTTTTAGAAGAAGCAAGTAAGGCAGGATATGAAGAAATTCAAGCACCATTAATGGTGAACGAAGCAAGTGGAATTGGTACAGGACAACTTCCCGACAAGGAAGGACAAATGTACTACATGAAAGAAGATGACTTTTACATGATTCCAACTGCAGAAGTCCCTTTGACCAATATTTACAGAGATGTGATTCTTCCGAGTCCGGATTTCTCCATTAAAATGTGTGGATATACCCCCTGTTTCCGCAGAGAAGCGGGATCTTATGGAAAAGATGTACGTGGATTAAATCGACTTCATCAATTCGATAAAGTGGAAATTGTACGTGTGGAACATCCATCTCAAACCGCTCAAGCATTGGAAGAGATGATGGAGCACGTGAAAGGACTATTAGACAAACTTGGCTTACAATTCCGAATTTTACGTTTGTGTGGTGGAGATATGGGATTTGCATCCGCAATGACCTATGATTTTGAAGTGTACTCTGCGGCCCAAGAAAAATGGTTGGAGGTTAGTTCCGTTTCTCGTTTCGACACCTTCCAGGCGAACCGTTTGAAGTTGCGTTTCAAAGACGCTGATAAAAAATCTCAACTGTGTCACACCTTGAATGGTTCAGCCTTAGCACTACCGAGAATTGTTGCCGCATTATTGGAAAATCACCAAGATGAACATGGCATTGTGATTCCAGAGGCCTTGCGTCCATATACCGGTTTCGATCGCATTGACTAAGCAATGAAACGGGTGACAGGTCTTGGCGGTATTCTCTTTGAATGTGAGAATCCAGAAGAAATGAAAAAATGGTATCAAGCCCACTTAGGTCTGCAAACAGATGCTTATGGCACCAATTTCGAATGGAGAAAAACTGACAATCCAAGTGAGAAAGGATTTACACAATGGAGCCCAATGTCCAAACAAAGTGCCTATCTACAACCCTCTCGGAATTCCTTCATGTTAAATTACAGAGTAGCGGATTTAGCAGCGTTATTGCCTGTATTGCGATCAGAAGGCGTTCACATTTTGGATGAAATCGAAACTTTTGAATACGGAAAGTTTGTTCATATTTTAGACCTCGAAGGAAACAAAATAGAACTTTGGGAACCCAACGATGCCGCTTATGATGAAATCGTAGATGGACGAACAAAATAATCGTTTCATAAACAATCTATTGATATTTCAAACGTTAATCCACCAACAACCTTATCTTCGTAAGGCATGATACCGAATTACATTTGGTCCTTCTTTCTTTTTTGTTTTTTTTCCCTGGGTACGCAAGCTCAAGTTGGAAGTCAACATGTCGTGAAGAAGAAATTTGGCCAAGAATGGACGCGCCTCGATACACTTAGCATTTATTCCCAATCCTTTGTTGTTTTAAAAGGAACAGATACCCTTCCTTCAAGCGCTTATGAAATCAACTATTTGACAAGCGCGTTTCGTTTAACACAAGCCTATTCGGACTCCCTTACCATTGCGTATCAAGTCTGGCCGCTCGACTTTTCCAAGCAATATTATCGCCGAGACTCAAGTTATATTTTCAAAGAACGTCCCACCTCAGAAAGGGACTTATTTAAACTGGAAACCAATGCCCCCCCAGACCCTCATTTTTTTGGTGGAAATGAACTGGCAAAAAATGGAAGTATTTCCAGGGGATTGAGTTTTGGGAATAAACAAAATCTTGGCATAAATTCCGCTCTGAACTTAGAATTAAACGGAATGATTGGGGACAATTTGAAATTAAGTGCCTCCATCTCCGACGCGAATATTCCCATTCAACCCGATGGAAACACCAATAAATTGCAAGAGTTTGATCAAGTCTATATACAAGTTTCAACAGATCAGTTTAAATTGATTACCGGTGATTTTTGGCTTTCCAAACCAACTGGGTATTTCATGAATTATAAAAAACGCGGACAAGGAATGAGTGCGGAATTCCAAGGAAAAACCTTAACAGGAAATACATGGATCACTCAAAATAGTGTGGCGCTTTCCAAAGGAAAATTCAACCGTCAAATCATTCAAGGAGTCGAAGCCAATCAAGGTCCCTATCGATTACGCGGAGCAGAAAACGAACCCTTTATTACAATACTTTCAGGGACGGAACGTATTTACATTGATGGAAAATTACTCACTCGCGGACAAGAGTTTGATTACACGATCGATTACAACACATCTGAACTCGTTTTTACCTCAAGGTATTTAATCACAAAAGATACCCGAATCGTTGCAGAGTTTCAATACGCCGATCAAAATTATGCGCGATCCTTGCTGCAAAGTGCAACACATTATGAAACGAAAAAAGGCGCTTTCTGGTTCAACGCCTATAGTGAGCAAGATGCCAAAAATCAATCCCTTCAGCAGGACCTCAGTAGTGCACAAAAATTTGCATTAGCTCAAATTGGCGATCAGTTGTCTTTGGCGGTCATCAATAGTATAGATTCTGTTGGATATATCGAAAATCAAATTCTTTATCAGCTCGTAGATTCTCTGGGATACGATTCCATTCTTGTTTTTAGTGTGGACCCGAATCTGGCGCATTTTCGTGCCAGTTTTCAATATGTTGGCGAGCACAAAGGGAACTATGTCTTTGATTCGTATAATGCACTCGGAAAAGTGTATAAATGGGTCGCGCCGCAAGCTGGAGTACCACAAGGAGATTATTCTCCCAATCGAAATATCATTACGCCCAAGCAAAAACAAATGCTGAGCTCTGGTATGAACTATCAAGTGAACCACTTGTTGCGCATTGAAACAGAATGTGCCTATACAACTAACGATAAAAATACCTTTTCGCGCTTGGATTCAAACGATGATCAAGGATTTTCCAATCGATCCAAATTGGTGCAAGTCATTCCGTTAAAAAAAGAAGAATGGAAATCTGTTTCCTTAGAAAGCTACGTTGAATTCGAATATTTGAGCACATCATTTAGTCCGATTGAACAATATCGAAAAGTGGAATTTGATCGAGATTGGAATACCCGAAATAAAAACTATCTCGGTGCGCAGAGGTCTATTTACGGCGGATTAAAATTATCCGATAAACAGAATAAATCAGCTAAAATAGAAGCACAAAATTATTCCATTGGAACGGCATTTAGCGGATCCAGAATTTTTTCAGACGGAAATTGGAAACAAAAAGGCTGGTCTGCGGTTTGGGATGCCAGCGCATTAAATTCCAAAAGTAATGCATCCAATGCTGGAAACACTTTTGTGCGACACCGCTTAGATATTTCAAAAAAAATAGGCGCGCTTAAAATCGGTTTTAAAGATGATCACGAACGCAATGTGTTTCAAGTGGACTCCCTTCTGACTGCCCCTAGTTATCAATTTTTTGACTACCAATGGTATGTGTCCAATGCTGATTCCACTAATTATCAATACAAGTTGTATTACCGTGAACGACTAGATCAACGCAGTGATTCCAGTCAACTAGTCAATGCAGCAAAAGCAAGAACTGCCGGAGCAGAATGGAATTGGAATAAATGGAAGAATCAACGACTAACGATCTTGAGTGCGTATCGATCTTTGCGCATCATCAATCCGATTTTACTACCCCAATCACCCGAAAACTCTTTGGTTGGACGATTTGAATACGAGGGTCGTTTTTTAAAGAATGCCTTGACCGTCAATACCTTTTATGAAGTTGGATCTGGTTTGGAGCAAAAAAAACAATTTCAATATTTAAAAGTCAACGATGGACAAGGCGTTTACACGTGGATTGACTATAACAACGACGGGGTAAAAGATTTGAATGAATTCGAAATTGCGCAATACGTCGATCAGGCGAGTTACATCAGGGTGTTTATTCCCAGCAATGAGTATGCGAGCACTTATTCAAATGAGTACAATCAAAGTGTGTTTTGGCGACCTGAACGCATTTGGAGTAACGAATCGCTATGGAAGTCCATTTTTGTTAAATTCTCCGATCAAGCACGGATGAGAACACAGCGCAAAGTGAATGAATTCGACCTTCAAAATGCCTTTAATCCATTTTACAGTGACGTTTCCAATTTTCATTTATTGAGTTCTTCCATGAACATGAGCAATATCTTGTTTTTTAACCGCATGGGCAAGGTATTCACGGCTGAATATCAGATCCAACAAAACAACACTAAAAATTTATTGGCCAATGGTCAAGATGCCAAAAGTCAGAAGAGTCAAGAGTTGGTTATACGATGGAATATACATCCAACCTTTACGATGGAAACGAGTTTGAAACAAGGTGCAAAATCCAGTTTGGTCGATTATACCCTTGGAAGAAATTACCAATATACCTATGCTCAAGTGCAGCAAAGCTTGATTTATCAAGGATCAACCAATGCGAGATATGCCCTTTCCGGACGCATTTCGAACAAACAAAATGACGGCATTTATGGTGGAGAGCACTGTTTATTACGCGAACTGGGCGTTACATGGAAACAAAATCAAACAGAGAAGGGGAGTTTTCAAGGAGAATTTAAATGGATTCAACTCGCATATACAGGCAGTGCACAATCGGCTATTGGATACGAAATGTTAGAATCCTTGAAACCAGGAAGCAATTTTACTTGGACTGTTTCCTATCAACGGACCCTTTCAAAAAATTTACAATTAACGCTTCAATACAGTGGGCGTGACATGGGGAATACCCGAACCATTCACAATGGATCAATGGAATTGCGTGCCTTTTTTTAAGCGTTTTTAGCAATCAACTCACGCGCTTTTTCTCGTGCTGATTCATCCGCCTGTACGTATTGCTCGTAAGTTGGACTCAAAACATTTGATGCTGATTCCACCACGGCTTCGTTGATGTCTGCAATCTGTAAAAAACTAATTTTTTCATCAAGGAAGGCCGCAACAGCCACCTCATTTGCAGCATTTAATGAACATGCAGCGGTTCCGTGCATATCCATCACTTTAAACGCAAGATCTAGGTTTTTAAATACTTTTCGATCCGGTGCTTCAAAGGTTAATTGCGGATAATCCATGAAATTGAATCGAGGAAAATTGGTGGGAAGACGTTGCGGATAGGTCAACGCAAATTGAATCGGAAGTTTCATATCAGGCAATCCCATTTGAGCCTTCATACTACCATCTTCAAATTGAACGAGGCTATGAACGATGGATTGAGGATGAACGATGACATCAATTTGTTCCGTATTCAATCCAAACAACCATTTCGCTTCAATGACTTCCAAGCCTTTGTTCATTAAGCTAGCAGAATCGATGGTAATTTTAGCGCCCATCGACCAATTCGGATGTTTGAGTGCTTGTGCGAGGCTCACTGATTTTAATTGATCCAATGAGTATCCACGGAAAGGTCCACCTGAAGCCGTTAAGTATATTTTTTCAATGGGATTTTGAAATTCTCCGACAAGACATTGAAAAATCGCCGAATGTTCCGAATCAACAGGGTAAATATTTACACCTTTTTCTTTGGCCAATTTGGTGATTAATTCACCTGCGACAACCAGTGTTTCTTTGTTTGCAAGGGCAATTGTTTTTCCCGCTTCAATTGCATGAATTGTTGGTTTAAGTCCGGCGTAACCAACCAAAGCTGTTAATACCGTATGAACTTCGTTTGATTCGACCACTTGACATAGCGCTTGGTCACCGGCATAAACATGAATATCTTCCTTCCAAAGCGCATCCTTTACTTTTTGATAGAGTGATTCATCACTAATGACCACTGAATTCGGTTGGTATTTCAGCGCTTGTTCGATTAACAAGTCGGCATTTTTCCCAGCAGTTAACACTTGCAGATCAAAATATTCCGGATATGCTTCCAGCACCTCCAACGCTTGGGTTCCAATCGATCCAGTCGATCCTAAGATAGCAATGCCTTTTTTCGAATTCATAGAACAAAAATAACATTTTCAGGAGGATAATGTTCAGAGGAAACGCTCGGCATTTTGCTTAAATGAAGGATTAATTGGGCTTTGAAAAAATAAGTTGATTAACTTAGATTTCTTAAAAGACATAATTTGATGAAATTACTCCTTCATTTAATCTTTCTGTTTTCAGCGGGTTTATCTATTGCTCAAATCAACACATCCGAAAAACGCATTGAAATTGACTTAAAAGATGGATATTACAATGAGAGAATTCATGAACTTGATTCCGTTGGGTTTTTAATCACGAGTATGGTAGAAAAACCAAAGAAAACGGTCTTTTCCTTCCGATTTCAATATTATTCAACTGACCTTGAATTGCTAGATGAACAATATTTTGATACGCCAAAAGGTTTTTTTCCAAATGCGGAATATAAAAATGGCACCAGTTATAGTCAATTGTATTGTTCGGATAAAGGGCAATTCTTCATTCTGAATTACGACACAAAAAGTAGAAAATTAGAACAGATTTCAGGGAAAGCAGATAAAAAATTATCCGGTCTTTTAGGGGTAACTGCCATCAGCTACTTCGCAACAACTAAAGACTACGCGTATTTTATTCTTAGCGCTCGGCGCCGAAAATACTTGTTTACCTTTGATTTAAAGACGAAAACGGTAAAAACAACTCGAATCGCCGTACAAGGAGTAAAAACAAAAAGGCTCATCGTTGAATCTCCTACCTTGGATACCTCGATGTTGTATGTCCCACTCATACATGGCAAACCAAGAAAAAAACCAACATCGTACTTGCTTGAATTTGATGTGAAAGGAGAATTGTTAACCACAACTCCATTAGACAAAAAAGTAATTAAACCTTACTTTAATACAACAGTATCACCACTTCCAAACAAAGACATTCTGTTGAGCGGTATTACCGGAAGAGATGCACGATTTGGTTCAACCGCCATGTACATCACCACTACAGTAGATGAAACGATTCAAAACACTCATTATTATGATTACGCAAGTTTGCCTAATTTCTACGACAATAAACCAGGAGGAACCTTCCGAAGAGTCACTCTTATTCAATGGATCTTCAGTTTATTTGGGCATGATGTGACCTTATATTATCAAATGACTAAACCTCAAATCATTCCATGCGGAGACAATTACATGTACATCACCGAATTTTTCGTGCCAACTTATAGCATGGCGACAACGGTTCGAGTGAAAAAAGGCAAACGAGAAACGACCATTAAACGTGTATTTAATGGTTACCAATACACGCATGCCCTTGTGGCTAAAATCACCAAACAAGGAGAGATGATCTGGAGTCAATGTATTGAAATGAACCCTGAAACCAAACCTTTTTACAACAAACAATTTTTGAATATCCTTGAACAAAATGAAGCGTTTGTTCACTTATTTTACGCGGATGTAGATAAAATATATGAAATTAAAATTGACTATAACGGGGAGATTCTTTCCAATCAAGTAGTTGGAAAAATAAATGGCTTATTAACTGATGACCAAGTGAAACTCAGTTATGCTGATCTGGATTATTGGTTTGACCAATACTTTATCTCTTATGGAGCCCAACTGATTAAAAACAAGAAAGATAAAAGTGTAAAACGTCGTCGAACAGTTATTTACATAAATAAGATTGGTATGATCAAAAAACCACTATAATGGTATCGATTACCAATCCCAGATTGAACGCGTTGTTTCCTGCATGAAGGTGTAACAAACAACCCGTAGGCCTAGTGAGCTGTCCTTTTTTAAAGTATTGCTTTAACGTAGGTTATCATTTTAAACAAAGACTTTCTAATTCAAGATGAATAAATGAATGGGCACGAATAATATCCTCAAAAACCACGTTGATTTTGATCTCAAGTACTATTCTGTACGACAGGAATTCTGTGTTAGTCGCAATCCATCTTTGTGTTCACTTGATGGCTGACGTGAAATCTGTCCATTCCATTTTAATGGAAAAATACTACTCTACGGTTACGCTTTTTGCTAAATTTCTCGGCTGATCCACATTACAACCGCGCATCACTGCGATGTGGTAAGAAAGTAATTGGAAGGGAATCGTTGCCAATAATGGAACTAGGAATTCATTCGTTTCAGGAATTTCAATCACATGATCCGCCATTTCACGTACTTGGATGTCTCCTTCTGTGACAACAGCAATTACTTTTCCTTTGCGTGCCTTTACTTCTTGAATGTTCGAAACAACTTTCTCGTAGGAATTTCCTTGCGTTGCGATCACGAAAATCGGCATGTTTTCATCGATCAAAGCAATCGGACCATGTTTCATTTCTGCCGCTGGATAACCTTCTGCATGGATATATGAAATCTCCTTCAACTTTAATGCGCCCTCTAAAGCCACAGGGAAAGAACTTCCTCTTCCTAAGTATAATGCATTCGATGCATCTTTGTACTCTGCTGCGATTTGCTCGATTAATGCATCGGTTTCTAATACTTGTTTTACTTTTTCTGGAATCGCTTCCAACTCGGCTAACAATGTGCGAAAACTTGTTTCACTTATCGTACCTTTTTTATGCGCTAATGAAAGTGCCATCAAGGTTAAAACGGTCACTTGTGCTGTAAACGCTTTTGTGGATGCGACACCAATTTCTGGACCTGCATGCGTATAAGAACCTGCATCCGTAATGCGTGAAATGGAAGATCCAACCACATTACAAATACCAAGTATTGTTGCTCCTTTTGATTTCGCCAATTCTAATGCCGCCAAGGTATCCGCTGTTTCGCCTGATTGGGAAATGGCAATCACCACATCATTTTCATTTAAAATGGGATTTCTATAGCGGAATTCACTTGCGTACTCTACTTCTACGTTGATTCGTGCTAAATCTTCAATCAGGTATTCGCCTACTAATCCGGCATGCCAAGATGTTCCGCAAGCGACAATGATTAATCGATTGGCACTGATCATTTTTTGCTCGTATTCACGTAATCCACCTAAAGTCACCCACGCTTCTTCAGCATTTAATCGTCCTCGAAAACAGTCGTGTATAGAACGCGGTTGCTCATGAATTTCCTTGAGCATAAAATGCTCATATCCACCTTTCTCCAACGCTTCCAATTCCAATTCTAACTGTTGGAAAAATGGTGTGCGCTCTTGATCGGCAATGTTATATAATTTTAATCCGTCTTCTAAATCAATGACTGCAATTTCTTCATCGTCTAGGTAAACGACCTTTTTCGTGTATTCGACAATTGGCGTGGCGTCAGATGCCAAGTAAAAATCTCCTTCTGCGCCAATTCCAACAACGAGTGGACTACTTTTTCGTGCGGCAACTAGTCGATTTGGATAATCTTTCGACATCGCTACGATGGCATACGCACCGTGAACTTGGGATAATGCCAAGCGTAGTGCCTCACCATACCAAACATTTTCTTTTTTAGCAATATAATCAACTAAGTGAACGATGACTTCTGTATCTGTTTCACTTTGAAAAACGTATCCTTGATTTTGTAATTCACGCTTCAGAACATCATAATTTTCAATGATCCCATTGTGAATCAAGGCAATTTTTCCGTCCATGGAAGTGTGCGGATGTGCATTCACATCTGATGGTTCCCCGTGAGTTGCCCAACGAGTGTGACCAATTCCTGCATGACCAGCAACATCTTGACTCATGGCAAAATCTTCCATGATACTGACCTTTCCGGCTTTTTTATAAACGTTTAATTCCGTTTGATGTAACAAGGCAACACCAGCACTATCGTATCCTCGGTACTCTAATCTTTTCAATCCTTTCACGACAATTGGAAAGGCTTCTTTTTTGCCAATATATGCTACAATTCCACACATAAATTAATACGTTGTATAAGTCAAAACAAGTTTAGGTTTGTACTTATTGATCGTATTCGGACCATTAAATACAATTCGCTCTGCTGAATTTCTAAAATAAACAGGTGAAACAACAACCCCTGTGTTATCGATATGATCTGCAATCAATGCTTGCGCATAGGTTCTTAAATCAATGGCGTAATGCTTTTTACTATCAACATACGCACCTATGACATTTAAATTGGCTAACTGCGTATCACTTGCTTTCAATCTCGTTGCCACTGATACAGCAGAACCAGGTTTGTATCGATACCCATTTTGAAATTGAACAGGTAAGGTTAATTCAGCACGATGTACAACAAGGTTCTTTGGTAAATTATCTAAGCCTGGAATTTTAACCACTGCACGTTGACGAAATGCCTGCGCATAAAAAGTGGTTTGTCCTTTTGTACTGTCCTGAAGGACCATTTCCAAAGGCGTTCCAGCGTGATCCGTTTCCAAATGAACAAAATCCGAAGCTTGACTATTCATGACAATGTCATAAGATTTTTTCACGCCGCTTTGCGTGTAATAAATCGTCAACTTTGAAGCTGCGTTGTTATTGATATTAAAGTATAAAATCGCACCTTGACCAATTGTTTGTGAAGGGTTGTTGACATTGATTCTAAAACCTTTGAAGAAATTCTGAAAATTCACATTTGAAGAAAACGTGCCATTTCCGTTCGCTGATTCTTGAATAATATGTTTCGCAAAAACGGTATCAAGATGTAAACGTAACTGAGGTGCTAAGGTATCTCCATCCACCACGGCATTTGACAAGGGTTTAGGTGTCATAGTACCCGTTCCCGCAGCAATTAAATTTCCCGGTTTGATTGGTTTTGTTGAGAAATCATAGTAAATCGAATCCATAGATAAACTATCGCTTAACTCATACACTTCAAAGGTTTGTGGATTTAAATCCCCGTAATAACCTACATATTGTAAGGCCAACACACAAGAGTCATAAACAATCGTTCCAATATCACCAAAATTAGGATTAATGGATTTCAATCGAAACTCTGTGTAAAAAGAAGCGGTGACTTCACCAAACTTTGGATCGATATAGCTACCCAATAACACATTCGCCATATTATCAGTAATGGCAGAATCCTCGTTTATGGTATAGGTAATTAAATCAAACGTATCCGTCGTTATTCCATTCAATAATTGATCTTGGTCGATGGCTCCTTTACCGATTTCGTGTTTGTTTTTTTGACAAGCAGAGAAAATAACAAGCAGCAAAAGAACAATAGCGGAAAGTCTTTTCATAGGATTATGCACAAAAAATTAAGCTAATACTGATTCTTCCATGACCTTATCAAAAAAGGCAGAAAGTTCTTTGCCTTGATTTTCTTCAGGTACATAGTCCAACTTTAACGCTGGTGACTGATCAAATATTGCCTTTAAATTCGGCGCCAAGTTCTCGCAAGCGATATTAATTCCATCTGCGTATTCTGCAAAAACCTTTGTGACGTTTTCGTGGCTTGTATCTTTTAGTTTATCGCTTACCTCTGCCGGGAATCCGTCAAAAGTTAATTTTTCATGGAAACGTTTGTCCCAAGGATTTGAGAAATCGTCATTGTATAAACTATAGACCACTTTCGTGTCTTTGAAATGTGGGTCTTTGTTGTAGATATGTTTGATGTACAATGCCATCATCCCAGTTAACCAACCATGACAATGAATGACATCTGGTTGCCAGCCCAATTTTTTGACGGTTTCTAGAACCCCACGAGCAAAGAACATCGAGCGTTCGTCGTTATCTTCATGGTATTTACCTTTTTCATCCTGCAAAGTTGTTTTGCGTTTGAAATAGTCGTCGTTGTCGATGAAATACACTTGCATTCTCGCTGCAGCAACTGATGCCACTTTGATAATCAATGGATGATCATGATCGTCGATGCAAATATTCAATCCGGATAGGCGAATAACTTCATGCAATTGATGTCTGCGTTCGTTAATCGCACCAAAACGAGGTGTAAAAACGCGGATTTCTTTTCCAAGATCTTGAACTAGAGGCGGTAAGCGTCGCGCCGTTGAAGAAATTTCAGATTTCGGTAAAAAAGGGAAGATTTCTTGCGAAATAAAAAGGATTTTTTTCTTTTCCATTCAGTAGTGATAGGAGTACAAAATTAAGAAATTTAAATGAACTTTCATAAAAAGCAATAGCTTTGTCGCCGATTCTCTTTACATGATGTCAAAAGTTACGGTAATTTACACAGCGGATGAACTCCAAGAGTTTCGTCAAAAGTTAACAGAACAGAACCTGTCACTTGGATTTGTTCCAACGATGGGAGCCTTGCATCAGGGACACATTAGTTTGATTCAAAAGTCCACCGAGGAGAACGATTTTACACTCATTAGCATTTTTGTTAATCCCAAACAATTCAACAACAGCGAGGATTTGAAGCAATATCCAAGAACGTTGGAGGCGGATTTAACGCTATTGGATGGTTTTAAAAATTGTGTGGTATTTGCACCAAACGAAGCAGAACTATATCCAGAAAATGATGGATTTGTCCCGATGGAACTTGGTCAAATTGGGCGCGTACTTGAAGGTGCTTTTCGTCCTGGACATTTTGAAGGTGTGGTGCATGTGGTACATCATCTTTTTCGTCTGGCGCAAGCAAATCAGGCTTATTTTGGACAAAAAGACTTCCAACAATTGGCGATTATTCGACTTTTGACCAAACATTATGGCTTTCAAACGCGCATTATTGCGTGTCCAACTATACGCGAAGCATCTGGATTGGCAATGAGTAGTCGAAACATGCGATTAACAAAAAGTGAACGAGAAGAGTCCTTGATCATCATTGAAACCTTGCGGTTCGTGGAGCAATCCAAAAACATCAAAAGTGTTTCAGAAACCTTAGCACAAGCACGTTCATTATTTCAGCAAAGTTCATTGTCCCTAGAATATCTTGCCATTGTTGATCCAGAAACACTTTCAGAAATAACAGATTGGCAAGAAAATCAAATTTGTTGCGTCGCAGCCCATTGTGGAAGTGTGCGCTTGATTGACAATTTATTATTCTAATCCGTTTATTTGACTTATTTTTGCCGCGGAAATTATTATGTTGATTCAAGCTTTAAAATCTAAAATTCACCGCGTTCGTGTCACACAGGCTGACTTGAACTACATTGGAAGTATTACCATTGATGAAGCATTAATGGAAGCAGCTAATCTCATTGAAGGTGAACGTGTTCAAATTGTAAACATCAATAATGGCGAGCGTTTTGAGACGTATGTCATCAAAGGTGATCGTGCATCTGGTATGATTTGTTTGAACGGTCCTGCCGCTCGTAGAGTTGCTGTGGATGACATCATCATCATTATTGGCTATGCTTATTTGGATTTTGAAGAAGCGAAAACCTTCAAGCCTTCATTGGTGTTTCCGAATGAATCCACGAATCTGTTGGATTAATTTTCTTGGTTTCGATTCATGAAACCACTACCTTTCGAAAAAAATCACATGGCAAGATTGGCGTACATTCAAGACAAAATTGTTTCCATTGAGGAAGCTCAAAAACGCCTGGCGCTTTATCAATTAAAAAACGAAAAAGTTGTTTTTACCAACGGCTGTTTTGATGTGTTGCACCTCGGACACATTCGTTATTTAGCTGCCTCAGCAGATTTAGGAAAACACCTCATCGTTGCTATAAATACAGATGAATCTGTGAAGCGATTGGGGAAGGCGCCAAATCGACCAATTAATGAAACGGAGGCCCGAGGAATGTTAGTTGCTGCCCTTGGTTTTGTAGATTTAGTTGTTTTTTTCAACGAAGATACACCGCTCGAAACCATCAAAGCCTTAAGACCAGATGTGTTAGTGAAAGGAGCTGACTATGATAAAAACGAGACAGATTCTTCTAAATCGACATATATTGTAGGATCAGACTTTGTTCGTGAACAAGGTGGCATTGTTGAAACCATCGATTTAGTTCAAGGTTATTCAACCACAGAAATTTTAAAGAAAGGGGCGTTGTAAACTTTCCCAGCAAAAAACTATGCCTTGATTTTCTTGTATTTTGGGTCAAACACTTTTTCCTTGCCCCATGTTTTATCCAGATAAGATTTTTCTGCAATGATGAGTGCGTCTAATTTCGCCTTACTCGCCAAATTTTTTTCTGTAATTTCCTCCTTCAACGAAACTTTTGTGATGGTGACGAGCACCTCATTATTCTCAGAATCAAATTCATAGCAATTAAACATGATTACATCAGTTGGCGTACGGAACATGCCACGAGAGGAATAGGTAAATCCATTCGATGCAAAGGTTAATCGAATATCCTTTAAACTGGTTTTCCCAAAGCTAAAATCAGAAAACAGCGCTTGCGTACCTTTTTCCTCTTGCAACCAATCATTTTCCATGTAAACAATTTTTCCTTTGTCAACCGTAACGGAAAAATCATTGCCGTTTTCTGTCCTAAATTTTTGCATGTTCTGATCCGTGGAAATCCGCTCAAGGCTCAACTTTTCAAGGACTTGTTTTGGGTCGTTGATTTTCACCCCTTGCATGGAAATAGCCCCGCTTGGTAAGAATGAAGTGCTAACTAATAGTAGCGCCAGTATAAATTTAATCGTCATTTTGCTGTGTTTATGTTCTTTTATTTAGTCCGTTTGGATGTCTGACCAAAACTATATTTATTTTTTGACTATATAAAATTACTTCACAACCCTGTTTTTATGAATCTTCGTTGAATTGTTCCAATCGAATTTACACCAAATACGAAGCATAAATTCGTCATATTCTCGAGATGACTTATCTTTGTGGTCTAATTCAAATCCAATGAGTCATATCGAACTTTCTGAACAGGAAATCCTGAGAAGAGAATCCCTTCAAAAATTACGTGATTTGGGCATCGACCCTTATCCAGCTGCTTTGTATCCCGTTGATGCCTATGCAAATCAACTGAAGCAGGATTTTGAAGATGGGAAGGAAGTTTGTTTAGCTGGAAGAATGATGTCTCAACGCATCATGGGTAAAGCTTCTTTCGCTGAATTACAAGACGCATCTGGTCGAATTCAAGTGTACTTTAACCGCGATGAAATTTGTCCGGATGAAGACAAAACCCTGTACAACGAAGTATTTAAAAAATTACTCGATTTAGGTGATTTTATTGGGGTAAAAGGTCATGTGTTTAAAACACAAGTTGGTGAAATTTCAGTGCATGTGCATTCCTTTACCATTTTGAGTAAAACCTTGCGTCCTTTGCCGCTACCCAAAACAGATACCGAAGGACATGTTCACGATGCATTTACGGATCCTGAATTGCGCTACCGTCAACGATATGTTGATTTAGTGGTAAATCCACATGTCAAAGAGGTGTTCGTGAAGAGAACCAAATTGTTCAATGCCATGCGTCAGTTTTTCAATGAAGCTGGATATATGGAAGTGGAAACGCCCATTTTACAAGCGATTCCGGGTGGCGCCTCAGCTCGTCCATTTATTACGCATCACAATGCCTTGGACATTCCCTTATACATGCGCATTGCCAATGAATTGTATTTGAAACGATTGATTGTTGGTGGATTTGATGGTGTTTATGAATTTTCGAAAAACTTCCGCAATGAAGGAATGGATCGCACACACAATCCAGAATTCACCGCGATGGAAATTTATGTTTCCTACAAAGACTATCATTGGATGATGGACTTCACCGAGCGCTTATTGGAACATTGTGCCATGAGTGTCAATGGAACAACTGTAGCTACTTTCGGTGAACATACCATTGATTTCCGTGCACCATACAAACGTGTGACTATGCGTCAATCAATCATCGATTTCACTGGATTCGATATTGATGGTAAATCGGAGGACGAATTGCGCGCTGCTGCAAAAGGAATGGGACTCGCTGTGGATGAAACAATGGGGAAAGGAAAATTAATTGATGAGATTTTCGGAGGAAAATGCGAAGGAAATTACATCCAACCAACCTTCATTACAGATTACCCGAAAGAGATGTCTCCATTGTGTAAAGTTCACCGTGACAATCCAGAATTAACCGAGCGATTTGAGTTAATGGTTTGCGGTAAGGAAGTGGCCAATGCTTATTCTGAGTTAAACGACCCAATTGACCAACGAGAACGATTTGAGGAACAACTTCGTCTGCAAGAAAAAGGAGATGATGAAGCCATGTTTATTGATCAAGATTTCTTGCGTGCGCTTGAATATGGCATGCCTCCAACAAGTGGACTCGGAATTGGGATGGATCGTTTGATTATGTATTTAACAAATAATGCGTCGATTCAAGAGATTTTATTCTTCCCTCAAATGCGTCCAGAATCAAGAGGAGTGAAAATCGAATTAAACGAAAATGAACAAGCGATTTTCGCTGCTATGCAAAAGCAAGTTGAAGCCGTTTTACCTGATTTAAGAGCGCAATTTGCAGATATGAGCAACAAAGCTTGGGACAATAGTGTGAAAACGTTGACCAAAAACAACTTGTTGAACGTAAGCAAAGAAGGAGAAACCTTATTTATTCGTTTGGTTTAATCGTATTTGATCCATTTCTTCACTTCTGTCTGACTTTCACCTAGGTAGTTTAACCAGCTAACCCGGATGAAATAACATCCAGCAGCGAAGTCCATCGGCAAACTTGCATAAGATTGTTCCTGAATGTCTGTGTCCAGCAATTGATTTCCGCTGGCATCCAACACATTCAGATGAAATGCCGCTACCTCATCATTCGGTAAACGAACAAAAACTTCTTCGCCAAATGAAGAAGGATTTGGATACACTTGCACTTGGTCAGTACTTGGAATTAAAAATTTGGATCGATCAAACTCAAATAAAAAGAATCCATTATTTCGATCTGAAACCAAAATGCGTTGAGATGGTAATAAGGCATGAACTCCCCAAGCTCCCCACATCGAAAATCCATTGGTATGTTCATTGTCGATATAGGTATCGTACACGCCAATTTCTGTCGGTGGATTTTTTCTCAGATCGAAGATTCTCAGTCCATCGTTATAATAGGATACAAAAGCAAACTCATTTGTAATGTGCACATTGTGAGCGGTCTTCGAATAAGGTGTATTTTCAGTGCCAAAAAATTGTTGGACTTGAATTTGTCCATTACTTGAATAACGGCATTTTTTAATTGGTAAGCCAGCCGTTTCATCAGCAAAAACGTAGGTTTTTTCATCGGGACTCAACCAGCCTTGGTGATTGTAGCCTTGTTGCGGATAGTAAGCGATGTTATTCAAATATTGTGGATTACTTGGATTGGTAAAATCATAGATGCGGATGCCATCAAAACCACAATTCAAAATCGCACGGTTATTTTTGACATATAAATCATGCACCTCTGGGATGTCATTTGGTCCTTCCCATAGAAGTGTTGGAAGTATGGGATTTGCCAAGGAATACATACGTAGTGGCACGATTCCAAGTTCATTTCCGCCTACAATCGGATTCACTAAAGTCAAATATAAACGTGCATTTGTAGAGTCAATAAAAAGATTATGTGATTTTCCGAAATACTGATCTTGTAAATCTGCCACGAGGTGCACAGAATCAGGAAGGTAAGATAAATCGATGATTTGCAGGCTACTCGGACCTTCATCACAAATCGCGTATAAATACTGTTGATAGTGCTTATACTCACGAGTAATGACTTGTGCTGACTGAAATCGTCCGGGCACGAAATCCACAAAACGCAAACTATCTTGATCTGTCAATTCAAATATATGCGCTCCTTCTGTGGAACCAATGACACCATATTCTTTTCCGTTCTGAACAAAAGCCCAGCAGCTGCTGAATCGAACTTGACTAGAACTTGTCATAATGGTATCGGAAAACCAATGATCTAGTAAGCGCACATTTTTTATTTCTTGAGCTGTCAATCCAAAGAACAGAAACAGAAAAGAAATAAAAAGACCTTGTTTCATCTCGCTTAAATGTAGCGTTTACAAAATTCCCACATCACGATTCCCGCACACACACTGACGTTCAAGCTATGTTTGGTGCCAAATTGTGGAATTTCAATGACATAGTTGGACGCATCAACGACTTGTTGGTTCACACCATTGACTTCATTCCCGAATACCAGAGCAAATTTGTTATCCTTCAAGGAATGAATGTCTTGTAAAAAAGTTGTTTTTTCAGTTTGTTCCACTGTGCAGACCGCATAACCCTCTTGACTTAATTCAGCGATAAGTTCTTGGATGTTCTCACGGTATTCCCATTGAACGGTTTCTGTAGCGCCAAGGGCAGTTTTGTGAATATCACGATGAGGTGGACAAGCACAAATACCACAGAGGTAAATTTTCTCCACATTGAAGGCATCAGCAGTGCGAAAAAAAGAACCGATATTATTTAAGGAACGAATGTCGTCCAGAACAATGACTAGTGGATTTTTTGCCTGCTCCTTATAGGCTTCATCGGAAACGCGGTTTAGTTCCCAAAGTTTTAATTTTTTGTTTTTTGACTCTTCGCTCATCTTGAATCAAAGTTAAGAGTAATTGTTAACATGTTCTTGGAAATTGGTGCAGAAGACCACATAAAAATTCCTAATTTTAAATTCCAATTTTAAATTGTCCAACTTGTCAAAATCGAATACAGAGAAAGCCGTCGCAGAAACGCCTTTGATGAAACAATACAATCAAATTAAAGCCCGACATCCGGAAGCTTTATTGTTGTTTCGTGTGGGCGATTTTTACGAGACTTTTGGGGAAGACGCGGTGAAAACATCCAGGATTTTAGGGATTATTTTAACCAAACGAAAAAATGGATCCGCCTCAGAAATTGAATTAGCTGGATTCCCTCACCATTCACTTGACACCTATTTGCCGAAACTTGTTCGAGCGGGACAACGTGTGGCAATTTGTGACCAATTGGAGGATCCGAAAATGACAAAAACCATTGTCAAAAGAGGCGTCACAGAACTCGTTACTCCCGGAGTATCCTTCAATGATCAAGTGTTGGAACAAGCGCGAAATAATTTTCTCTGCGCCATTCATTTTGAAAAAACTTCCATTGGTGTTGCATTCCTTGATGTATCCACAGGGGAATTTTTAGTCGCTGAAGGAAACAAAGAATACATCGATAAACTCATTAGTGGATTTGAACCCACAGAAATTATTTATCAGAAAAATAAACGCTCAGATTTCGAACAGCAATTCGGCGAAAATCATTTCACATTCCGAGTCGAAGATTGGGTATATACCAGTGACTATGCGCATGAAATGTTGACCAAACATTTTGGCACAAAATCATTGAAAGGATTTGGAATTGAAGGACTCTCTGCCGCCATTATTGCCGCAGGAGCGGTCTTTCATTATTTGAATGAAAATCAACACCATCGTCTTGGGCACATCGCCACCATTTCGAGAATTGAGGAGGAAAAATATGTCTGGTTGGATCGCTTTACTGTACGTAACCTAGAATTGATCTACTCAACCAATGAAAATGCGGTTACTTTGGCTGATGTGCTTGATCACACGCTAACTCCAATGGGTGGACGACAAATGAAACGATGGATTGTCCTTCCGTTAAAAGATCAAAAGCCGATCGAAGAACGATTGGATATTGTGGAATACCTCGTTCAACATTCGGAAATAAGTTATGAAATCGGACAACGTTTAAAAGAAATTGGGGATTTAGAACGCCTGATATCGAAAGTTGCTGTAGGAAAAGTCAACCCGAAAGAAGTGATGCATTTGCGTCGTACTTTGATGCAAATCGATCCGATTAAAGACCTATTGAAAGATGGGGCCATTGAATCGTTGAAAAAACTGACAGAGCAAATGAATGCCTGTCAAAGTTTGATTGATTTAATTGATAAAACCTTATGCGATGAACCAGTTGCACAAGTAGGAAAAGGAATGATCATTCGATCTGGTTTTGATGCGAATTTGGACGAACTCCGTGAAATCTCTTTTAACGGGAAAGATTACTTGGAACAAATTCAGGAACGAGAGTCGAAGCGCACAGGAATTCCTAGTTTAAAGATTGCCTTTAACAACGTGTTTGGTTACTACATTGAAGTGCGGAATACACACAAGGATAAAGTGCCAGAAGATTGGATTCGTAAACAAACACTTGTCAATGCTGAACGATACATCACGGAAGAACTGAAGGAATACGAAGGAAAAATTCTTGGGGCGGAAGAAAAAATATATGCCATTGAATCGAAATTATTTCAGGACTTGGTATTCAGCATGGCTGATTATATTCAACCGATTCAGCACAATGCCCTCTTAATAGCGCGATTAGATTGTTTGTTTTCATTTGCTCAAACGGCCACAGAAAACAAATATGTTCGACCGCAAATCAATGAAAGTTATGTGCTCGACATTAAAAATGGGCGACATCCTGTCATTGAAAAACGATTACCTGTTGGCGAATCATATATCGCAAATGATGTGCTGTTAGACAATAATGATCAGCAAATCATCATGATTACGGGTCCAAATATGAGTGGTAAAAGTGCCATTTTGCGTCAAACTGCTTTAATTGTTTTAATGGCGCAAATGGGCTGTTTTGTTCCAGCTGATGCGGCAAAAATAGGATTGATTGATAAGGTCTTCACGCGCGTTGGTGCTTCGGATAATATTTCTTCTGGTGAGTCCACATTCATGGTTGAAATGAATGAAACTGCCAGCATTTTGAATAATATCTCTGAACGAAGTTTGATTTTATTGGATGAAATCGGACGAGGAACGAGTACGTATGATGGTATTTCAATTGCTTGGTCCATTGCTGAATTTATTCACGAAAATCCAAAAGCCAAGTGCAAGACACTTTTTGCTACGCATTACCATGAATTAAATGAAATGTCGAAAAGTTTCGAACGCATTCGCAATTTCAATGTTTCGGTGAAAGAACTTGGTGATCGCGTCTTGTTCCTCCGAAAATTAACTCCCGGAGGAAGTGCACATTCATTTGGAATCCATGTAGCAAGAATGGCGGGAATGCCTCCAATGGTTTTAAAAAGAGCAGAACAAGTGTTGAAAGATCTCGAATTATCTCATGCGCATGTGGGATCAAACGGAGATACGAAAAAAGGAAAGAAAGAAAAAGACACGAACATGCAATTGAGTTTCTTCCAATTAAATGATCCTGTATTGGAACAAATACATGAAGAACTTATTGGAATTGACATCAATACCTTGACGCCTGTTGAAGCCCTGATGAAACTGAATGAAATTAAAAAATTGACCGGTGGTTAAACGAACATTGCCCTTTCTTTTTGCCTGTTTATTGACGGTGTTATTTGCTTGCTCAATCGAGGAGGCGCGTCCACTTGCACACAAAAAATTGGTCATTGCTTCCGATTTTCTTTATCCGAAGGATGAAAAGTATTTTGCTTCTTTCGCAAAGGATAAACATGCGAAAATTGAAATTGTGCACATGTCGGCTGATTCCATTCAATACCGACTGAAAAAAGACGCCTATAATACACCTATTGATGTGGTAATGGTGCAGTCACTTTTGAGCCTTCAAGCACTGGAGCAGCAAGCCTTTCAAGAAATGGACGCGGAAACAAAATCCCAATTAACTGTCTTACAATCCTTTCAGAAAAATTGGCTGCTTATCGCCAGAGATCCATTCGTCATCAGCTTTTTAAAAGATAGTTTAGAAAAGCCAAAAACTTACCGGGACTTGAGCACAGATTATTTATGGACAAGTCCGGATTTTACTTCACTCGAAGTCCTTAAAGCACAGGTGCGTTTTCAATTCCAGCATCAAAAAAAGCACAGGAAAAATCAACCGGGATTAAAAGAATGGCTACGTGGTTTGAAGGATCATCGCATTTCGTATCAAGAAGGATCTGATAGCACGGCAAGCACTCAATTGTTATTATTGAAATATAGCGCCTATCTACAGAATCGCCCGCTTGCGAAATCGAAAAATCGCAAAGTGCTTTTCCCGCCTAGATTGTATTTCGACTATTTTGCCATGGCCATTGTTCCACAAGCACGTGACTATGCACTCTCGAAATCATTTGTGGTTTATTGGAACGGAAATGCCCTTGAGAAATCCTTTTTGCGTCCCTTTGGAATGACGGCACTCCCCAAGGAAAAAAAGAAGCAAGGATTTTATATTGCACCAAAAGAAATTTTCAATTTACTAGCGAAAGAAAGTAACTAAGGTTTCGTTTAGAACAAAATCTTATCTGTAATTTTGTTGTATAAAATCGAAGAAAATGTATCCACCAGAATTAGTACAACCCATGAAAGATGACCTAACAAATGTTGGGTTTGAACAATTATTAAATAGTACAGAAGTTGATCAGGCGATCAATGATTCAAATGGCACCATGTTAGTTGTTGTGAATTCAGTTTGCGGATGCGCAGCTGGAAACATGCGTCCAGGCGTAAAATTATCGCTTCAACATGACAAAAAACCAAGCAAATTAACGACTGTTTTTGCAGGTGTTGACACAGAAGCTGTTGCGCAAGCAAGAAAGTACTTTTTACCTTATCCTCCGTCTTCTCCATCGATTGCATTATTCAAAGATGGTAAATTGGTTCACTTTTTAGAGCGTCACCACATCGAAGGAGGAAGTGCACAAATGATTGCGGCAAACCTTGCTGCTGCTTACGATGAATTTTGTTCATGAAACGAATTTATCAGTTAAAAACCTGCGACAATTGTCGTAAACTAATGAACGCATTTTCGGAATTATCCGAATATGAACTTATTGATATTAAAACACAAGGAATCGAAGCGAGAGACTTGGATTTCATGAAGGAATTAGCAGGGTCTTACGAGGCCCTGTTTTCCAAAAGAGCCATCAAATATAAATCGCTAGGCTTAAAAGACAAATCACTATCAGAAGCAGAAATGCGTCAATATATTTTGGACGAATACACTTTTCTAAAACGTCCTGTTCGGGTAGATGGAAACCGCATTTTCATCGGTAAACTCATCGACTAATTCACTCTAAAAAAGGAAGACGCCATCCCATCAGCCTGCCATTTTCCCTTCTCCGTTAAGATAAACGCTTCCGACGTTTCCTGTATCCATTGATCGCTTAAATAGCTTTCCATCTGGACTTTTTCCTGATCAGTGAGTCCACCCATTTCTTGGAGTTTCTTTTTCTCTATTCCCCATTTCGTTCGCAAGCCTGTTAGGAAATACTCATTCCACTTCTCCGAAACAGTAAGTACTTCCAGTTCAAACCACGATTGATTTTTACCAACGCCTTGATAGTATTTCGTGTTATTTGCCACATTCCAACGCCTTTGCTCACCATTAAAAGAATGTGCACTAGGTCCAACCCCGAGATAAGGCGTAAAATTCCAGTAGGCTGAATTGTGTTTGGCATAACAATCCTCTTTGGCAAAATTGGAAATTTCGTATTGTTCAAATCCATTGTTGGCCAATGTTTTGACCAGTAATTCAAATTGTTCACTTTGTTGATCTTCGGAAGGACGATGTAATTTTCCTTTAGCAACAAAATGATGCAACGCTGTCTTTGGTTCAATGGTTAAACAATAGGAAGAAATGTGCTGAACTTGAAGATCAATTGCCTGCTGTAAATGTGATCGCCACTGTTCATTCGATAAATCGGGTAATCCATATATCAAATCAATACTGATGTTATCAAATCCCAGTTCTTGTGCCCGTTTTATCGCCAAAATTCCCTGTTCAATGGAATGAGATCTGTTCATCCAAGAAAGATCAGAAGACTGAAAAGATTGAAGTCCAATACTGAGTCTATTGATTCCAAGTGATTTCCAATCCTGTAGATTTTCGATCGTCGCATCATCCGGATTTACTTCGAAGGTCACTTCCGGGAATTCGATGACATTGTAATTTCTATGAATGACTTCTAAAATAGAACCTAATTCACTTCGAGTGAGTAAACTCGGTGTTCCTCCACCAAAATAAATGGTTTGAATCAACTCACCTGATACTTCCGATTGACGCAATTCCAATTCCAGGCATATCGCTGCAATCAACTTTTCTCGATAGGTAGAAAAGGTGGTAGAAAAATGAAAATCACAGTACGAGCAACGTTTCTTACAAAAAGGAATGTGCACATAAATTCCTGCCATTCCTATAGAAGATTAACGTTTAACAAAAGACTTCACAGAACGACTTCCATTCACGAAATGAACTTTAACGAAATATGTTCCATTGGATAAATTTTCGGTATTCAATTGAACTTCATTTCCAGAAATATGCTGACGCAAGATTGTTTTACCAAACACATCAGTGACAACCCATTCTGTCGCTTGTCCGTATTGAACTGACACATGTAACATATCTGTGGTTGGATTCGGGAACAATTTCCATTGAAGTACATCTAATTCTTGTAAGCCAGAGTTATCCGTATTTTTAACGACATCCGAAACTTGAGCTCCAAAATCAGCTGCTGATAATGTGTACAATACTGTATTGGTTTGATCCATCAAGGTTAGATTTCCATCCACATTGCTTCCACCCCATTGAGATGCTCCAACTCCATCACCATAGTAATCGTAAATCGTAAAGGTGTAACAGTCGTTCACAGTGAGTGGAATCGAATAATCGTAAGACGTATTCGCAGCAAGTGGAGAAGTTGGGTCAGTTGGAGCAGGGCTATTTCCTGTTCCATAATTCCCAACAAAACTTTCGTTCCCTGCAAACCAAACATGGTCAAAACCCAATCCATTTGCCAGTTCGGCAATATGTTTATGCTCAGCAGCAGCGTATTCTCCC
>JBJTMU010000035.1:0-2903 GCA_046070685.1 Flavobacteriales bacterium
TAGAATTTGTTTAATTGTGGTTTGGTCCTTCGTACTCGAGGAGAACATATTCTTCATCAAATGTAATCGGCTCATCAGGAAGTAATCTCCTTTCGGTTAATATTTAAGGTGTGCCTTTTAGCACCGTTGTATTCGAGCGTATTTAGTGCAATGGCGTTTGCTGTTTGCATATAATGAGTAGTGGTGTAGAAGTTGCCGTCATTCAGGACTTCGTAATCAGCCCTATCTGTTTTCCATTGGGCATTTGCTGTACTGGCAGTGAGCACAAAAATCAAAAGGAGCTTTTTCATGGTAGTTTATTTTAGATGGTGAATACTATTGAAGCGCTTCTAGAGGTTTATACCAAAACCTTCTAAGAGGTAACCATAAAAATGAAAAATATTACAAATAAAATTTAGTAATGAACAATAATGATATGAAAATCAGTATGATAGTGATAATTATATTTGCAATTAAAATTAGCTACAATCAAATCCAATTCTTCTTACCTTTACCCTATGTCCGAATTGGAGAAATTACGTAGGGATGCGCACTATTATGAAGTGATTTATACGCAATATCGTTTGCCTGTATTTCAGCACATGCGTGGATTAGGAATGGATTCAGCGGAATTTCTCGATCTTTTTCAGGATGCAGTGATTGTCTTGTATGAGAAGTCGAAAGACCCAAGTTTTCAGTTGATTTGTAGTGTGAAGACCTATTTAATTTCGATTTGTCGGAATCAATTTTTCAAGCAAATGAAGCGCAACATGGAGGTCACACAAGTAGATGGGGAGAAAACCACCTACATGGATTGGCTCAGCGATGAAGAAGAAATCCAAGCAAAAGAGGGGCAACTCCACTTACTTGATCAAACCTTACATGAGTTTTCGCAAGCTGCTGCGAAATGTTACGAGTTGATTTACCGTTTTTTTTACCTCAAGGAATCCTTTAGTTTGATTGCAAAGGTGATGTCCTACAGTAGTGCGGAAAATGCCAAACATCAAAAGGCTAGGTGTCAAAAAAAATTACGTGAACTTTATCAAGTAAGGCGATGAAAAGTGTGATGGAAATATGGCAAAGTATTCGTGAAGAATCCACTTCTTTATCAGCGGATGTTCCGAGTCCAGAAATGGCCTGCTCAAAAGAATTTTCTTTTTTCGCTGAAGCCCTAGCCGAAGCTTATCAACAGAATGAATTGATTGAATCGGACTGGTTTCATCAGTTTATTCTTTTGAAACCGAGCGCATTTTATGAAGTTTTGGAGTTTAACCGTTTGTTGGAATTAGGTATCAAGGACAGCATCCGAAAAGGAATGAAAAGGAAAATGGCAAGATTGGAACGCAGACAAGCCAATCTGGAAGCATCGGAAGGATTAGAACGGGAAGTTTCGACATCATCTCAGATTAAATTCCAACTTTCAAGGGGACTTCCAAATTTTGCTTCTGCCGAATACATTTTAGCGCAAAAACAACAACAGAGAAGAAAAAAATCTAAACAAATAATTAAATTTATTCTATTGATAATCATTGCATTAGGTTTATTGTTATACTTTTTTTCTTAATTTTTTTTGATTTCAGGGTTACCTTTTTCGGATTTGGGTATTAAGCTATAGAAGCTTCGTTAGTATTCACCTTTAAATCCAAAACCATGAAAAAGCTATTTTTAATTTGTTTGTTATATGCGAGCACCGCTCAAGCTCAATGGAAATTTCCAGCATTCACTTCCATTGGCGATACATCTTTTTATCGCATTGATGTCGATTATGAGTTAGCCCTCGCCGGATTCAAAGATGTCCTTACCTATAATTATTTCACCTTTGATAAAAAGGAGTTAACCGAAAAATCCAGAATTCTTTACTACATGTTTTATGTGGAAGAAAACGATCCAAATCACGTTCAATTCTTTTACTTAATAAAAACAAGAAGAGGATATGAATCATGGTTCGAAACACGTGTCAATCAAGATTGGACTATTGTAAACGATGGACTAACCATGTACTACACAAAAGAAGTAGTTAAACCTTGATTTCGCTGTTGCCAAATCACCTCTGCTGTGTATCATACAGCAAATCAGAAAACAACACATGCGAAGCGGCTCCTATTGATTTTGTAACGATTTCATAAAGTTTGAATTATCCATAGGAAGCTTCGCTATTATTCATCCCCTAAAACGAAACATCATGAAAAAAATACTGATGAGTTTGTTGTTCATGAGTCACATGGCACAAGCACAATGGAGAAGTATGCAACGCTTCGAGGAATTTGGAATTGGGAACTTTTACCTGTTCACTGTCCGCGAAGTCGATGCAAAACGGTTGATTGCAGAGACCTTGAACGACAATGACATCAAAGGTTCAATTAGTTTTCGAAAGAATTCCAACCTGCTTTTCAATTTTGCGATACAAGATAACCAAAACAGTGAATACGTTTATATTATCCACTGCATCCGTGGGGTGAAGAATGAAGTGCCAGGGTATCACATTTTCTGTTACTACATGGAAAATCGATACCGTTACTTTTACGACGTTTCAGATCCAGATGGCAGAATCTCCTTGATTTTTGATCCAAGTATTTTAAATGTCTCTCCGAATAGTAAAAAGAATAAATAAATATCCTAAAACGAATAGTCATGAAAACCTTATTCATATGCCTTGGCTTCCTTCTGATAGTTGGAAGTCCGCTAAATGCTCAGTATCAATTTCAAGTAATGGAAGAAGATTTCATTGAAGTAGGAGCAGGAAATTATTTCATTCACCTAGACAAAGAAGCAGCGGTTCGAAAAACTGTCTTATCCGTCATCAAAGCAAACCGCTTTCCAACAGATAACTTGCAGTTTAATAAAGGTAAAAACCTTTTTTTCGCAGCCTACTTTGTGAATCCATCTGATGATCGATTCATGTATGTGGTACATGCCATGAGAGC
>JBJTMU010000036.1:0-12717 GCA_046070685.1 Flavobacteriales bacterium
AAGCTCTATAATTGTGTTGTAACTGGGAATTTGGCCACTGAATTTGCTATGGACACCATTCAAATGTCGGGAGTTGTGCTCCATTTTGATTTCAGAAATACCTTGCTTCGATCAGAGCAAATTTACTCGGACAGCTTTTACGATGCGTCGGTAATTTGGAACGGACAAGCAGCGTTCACCGACCCGTCGAATTTAGACTTTACGTTTGGAGCTAGTTCGGACTTACAAGGAAATGGACTAACCACCTCCGTTGTTACGGATATCCTAGGCAATGCCAGAAATAATCCACCAGACATCGGCGCCATAGAGAATTAAAAAAATTTGACAAAAAAATGCGGATGAAAGCTCATCCGCATTTTTTATAAAACTCTGAATGATTTATGCGTTCGCAATCATATTGTCGAGCACATCCATCACACTCTTTACAGCATCAGCAGATTCCACTAAAAGGGCACGTTCAGCATCGTTCAATTGCAGTTCGATGATTTTCTCGATACCGTTTTTACCAAGAACTACTGGAACGCCAAGGTAAATATCGTTCATCCCATATTCCCCTTGTAACCAAGCACAAACTGGGAAAATACGTTTTTGATCACGAACGATTGCTTCTACCATTTGAGCTGCAGCAGCCCCTGGAGCATACCAAGCTGAAGTTCCTAATAATTTAACGATTTCACCACCACCAAATTTAGTGCGTTCGATGATTTCATTCAATTTAGACTCTTCAATCAATTCAGTTACCGGAATACCACCAACTGTTGTGTAACGAGGAAGTGGAACCATTGTGTCTCCATGTCCACCCATCAATACTGCTTGAATATCTTTTGGCGAAACATTTAATTCAGTTGCCAAGAAAGCACGGTAACGAGCTGTATCTAAAACTCCCGCCATTCCGAAAACTTTGTTTGGATCCGTATTGGCATTCAAATATGCACAATAAGTCATGACATCAAGTGGATTCGAAACGACAACAATAATCGCATTTGGAGAATACTTCACGATGTTCTCTGTCACGGTCTTAACAATACCTGCATTGGTAGCGATAAGGTCGTCACGAGACATTCCCGGTTTTCTTGGTAAACCTGAAGTGATCACAACTACATCAGAATCCGCTGTTTTCGCGTAATCATTTGTTGATCCAATTGTACGAGAGTCGTACAAGTTAATCGGAGAAGTTTGCCAAATATCAAGAGCTTTACCTTCTGCAAATCCCTCTTTAATATCTAGTAAAACAATTTCGTTAGCGATTTCTCGTTGCGCCAACACATCTGCACAGGTTGCACCTACATTTCCTGCACCTACTACGGTTACTTTCATTTGATATGGTATTAGTTCGTAATTGCTTAAAAGCGTCACGAATTTAGTGAATTTGAGGAAAATTTAGTTTTTTTGATCGTATTTTTCCATTTAATTTTTTGGAAGAGGCAACCGACGTACCTTAGCGACGTTTTAAAATTGTTGAAAATTGGAGAACCAGGGTCATTTAAGAGAAATTGTGGAGGGATGTATCCGAGGCGAACGACGTTCGCAGGAGGCGTTATTTAAGCAATTTTATGGGAAAATGATGGTGGTTTGTCTGCGTTACATGACAGATCGCGACACAGCACAAGAGGTTCTTCAAGAAGCATTTTTAAAGGTCTTTGACAAGTTGGAAGTTTTTGATTTCAAAGGTTCTTTGGAAGGATGGATTCGTCGTATTGTTGCCAATACGGCCATTGATGCACTTCGAAAAGCCAAAAGAAATCCATTCCTGAGCGATCAAGATACCGATTTTAAACAAGAAGGACGAGATGAACTTGTTGAACGAGAAGAATTGGAACTCATTGATTTGAAAGCGGAAGTTGCCATGGAAGCAATTGGAAAACTTTCTCCAGCTTATCGAACGGTGTTTAACTTGTTTGTACTGGAGGATTGTTCACACAAGGAAATTGCCGATATGTTAGGCATCAGTGAAGGAACATCAAAATCCAATTTGGCTAAAGCAAAAATGAATCTTCAACGTATGTTAAATGAGAAATTTGTAAACATCGACAAATGAAAGATGGTTTAGAAAATAGTTTTAAAGAGGCCTTGAACAATTTCGAGCTTCCCTACGATGCGAATGCATGGGATGCCTTGAATCAAAAATTAAGTCCGAAACGTTGGTATCAATCTACCAGTGTAAAATGGTCTGCTGCATTCGTTGTTGCCATTGGTCTTGTGGCATATTTTAGCCTTCCAAGTTCATCGAACCAAGGAAGCAAGGAAACGCAGGAACAAACGACTTCAAAGGAAACGAATTCTACACCTGCTGTTACACCAACTCCACGTAAAACAGCAACTTCTACTATTCCATCTATCGTTCATCCTGAAACGAAATCTACTGAGACAGCAACACTTTCGAATCAAGGATTTACCTCGCCGCTTGTCGTAACGGAACTTATGCCTCATTCCATTCCTCCGGTTTTTAATCAAATGGATATTCTTGGACTTACTGATCAAACAATGGATGGTCAAGAACCAACACCAGTTTACGACGGACGTGCCGTGATGATTGATTTCAAAAATAGATGTCAAGGTGAAACACTGCAATTAGAAGCCGATAAACACCATGAGCGAATCATTCATTATGCAGGAAAGGAACTACATTTCTCCTACAACGAGAACATTTCATTTAAATTAACACAAGCAGGAAATGTTAGCTTAACGGCCAATACTGGTCCTTATGGGCAATTCGAGGAATTTGGGAGCTTTGAAGTAAATGCGGCGCCTACCATTGCGATCAGCACTGATCACACAATCACGTACGAAGATGGATTACCAAAAATCAATTGTCAAGTTGAGGCGAAAGATGCACAAATTCTTTGGCATTCCAACGTTAACTTAACAAACAATAGTGGGAAAACAACGGACATTCTTGCCTTTGAAAAAGGTTATGCAATTGTGGAAGTTCAAGTACTAGCTGCCAATGGCTGTAAATCGAAAGAAAAAGAAATGATTCAAATTCCTTCGGACTATAACCTACTTGCCGTCAATGCCTTCAACCCGCAGTCAAGCGATAGTCGTAATAGCAGTTTTATGCCATTCGCACTTACGATTCGTCAAACACCGTTTAAATTGGTTGTATTAGATCCAGACAACGGTGGACTCATATTCGAATCGACTGATGCGAACAATGCGTGGGACGGTACAGATCGACGTGACGGAAAATTAGTCCCAGGAAATAAAGCGTTCATTTGGAAGGTCGTTTTACAAAATCCAATTGCCGGAGAGAAAGGCGAATATCGCGGAACGATTGTCCGAATGTAAAAAAATCGTTTAAGTTCGATTAGAGGGAGAAAATTCCCGTGGATTATCGTTATTTTTGCATGTAACAATGCAAGTCAACACACATCTTTATCTAGGCGGATTTTACCGAAGTACATGGAGATTTTTTAACTTCTTCATCCCTTCACAGCTATGAGTATTATCCACTTACTTCCAGAACACATTGCCAATCAGATTGCTGCCGGCGAAGTCATTCAACGTCCAGCCTCTGTTGTGAAGGAATTGATGGAAAATTCCATTGATGCTGGCGCACAGACGGTTCAGTTGCACATCAAAGATGCTGGAAAAACATTGATTCAAGTGGTGGACGATGGAATGGGAATGACGCCGGAGGATGCCGTGAAGTGTTTTCAACGTCATGCCACCAGTAAATTAAAAAGTGCTGATGATTTATTTCGCTTACAAACGAAAGGATTTCGAGGGGAAGCGCTGGCTTCCATCGCCTCCATTGCGCATGTCAGTATGCGAACCAAAAAGGAGGAGTCAGATACTGGAACCTTAATTGAAGTAGAAGGAAATACCATTAAAACCAACGAACAAATCGTCTGTTCCACTGGAACGAGTTTTGAAGTGAAAAATTTATTCTACAATGTGCCAGCTCGACGTAATTTTCTAAAATCAGAAAGCATCGAATTTGGACACATTCGAGATGAATTTGAACGAGTAGCCTTGGCACATCCAGCAGTTAAATTCAGCTTGCATCATAACGGACAAGAAATCTATCAACTTCAATCGGGTGTGCTACGCATGCGCGTTGCGAGTATTTTTGGACGCAATAGTAATGAACGCTTAGTTCCCATTGAAGAAGAAACGAACATCGTTTCCATTAAAGGATTTTTAGGTAAACCAGATGCTGCCAAGAAAACACGAGGTGAACAGTTTTTCTTTGTCAATCACCGATTTTTCAAAGATTCCTATTTTCATCATGCGATTTCAAAGGCATTTGATGGAATGATTAGCGAAAAACACTACCCAAGTTATTGTATTTATTTGGAGGTGGATCCCGCGAAAATCGATGTCAACATTCACCCTACAAAAACAGAAATAAAATTCGAAGAAGATCGATTTATTTATTCCATTTTGTTGAGTAGCGTGAAACAAGCGCTTGGGAAATACAACATCTTCCCTACCTTAGATTTCGAAGCGGAAACCAGTTTTGATGTTCCAACTTCTTTCAGGAAAACGGAACCAGTTGAGCCACAAATCACGGTGGACCCCAGTTTTAATCCTTTTCAAACTTCCAAAAGTACAGGTGGTTCGAGTGGAAATGGATTCTCGAAAGCTTTAAAAAACGAAGGATTTGGTCAAGCAATGCCGAGTCCAAGCGATTGGGAACAATTTTATCAGATTGAAGAAGAATCGAAATTGTCGAACGAAGAACTTACTCCTTCCCTGCCCTTTCATGAAGAATCTACACAAGGAAACTACCTCATTCACGATCGATACGTGTTTTCTCCAACAAAATCTGGATTATTGGTCATTGATGTGAAACGTGCAAAATGGCGCATTCTCTACCACGAACTTATAGGCAAGTTCATTCATCAGGCATTGGATAGTCAACAATTGTTATTCCCGATTGAAAAGCAGCTTTCGAAAATAGAAGGTGATTTATGGTTGAGTCACGAAAAATTAATGCAACAACTAGGGTTTCACGGAACGATTGAAGGAGAAATCTTATCCATTCATGGTGTTCCGATGGTCTTACCCGAAAACAGCATCGAATCCTGTATCGATTCACTTCTTGCTGAGTTGCAAAATCGCGATATCGACCAAGGTGACGTGGCGCATATTTTAGTGAGAAGGCTGACCCAAAACGCATCTAAAGACGCTGTTATTCGTCGAACAGAAGAAGCTCAAGCCCTCATTGAAGCACTTTTTCAATGTGAAGAACATGCATTGGCACCGAACGGGAAGAAAATATTACATACCATTTCATTAACTGATATCGCATTAAACTTTTAGCTATGTTGAATAACCTTCCACAAGTGACGAAAAACATCATCCTATTGAACATTATGTTCTTTATTGCGACCATTGTTTTACAAACACAAGGAATCGACTTAACACAAACATTAGGAGCGCATTACGTCAATTCCCCACTCTTTCAACCGTATCAAATTGTCACTCATTTTTTCATGCATGGAGGATTTCTACACATCCTTTTTAACATGTATTTATTTGCCATTCTTGGTGCTTATTTGGAACATATTTGGGGTCCAAAACGATTCTTTATTTTTTACTTTGCCTCCGCGATAGGAGCTTTTGTACTTTATAACATCCTTGGAGTGTACGAATTAGCTCAATTAAAGTCGGAAATTATTTCACAAGGTGGGAATATTTCAGAAATCAATCAGTACATCAAAGATGGTCAAATGGGAAGTAACAATTTACTGCTTCATTATTATATTCAAATGTGCCGAACACCAATGGTTGGTGCCTCGGGAGCAATTTTTGGCGTCATGACCGCCTTTGCGATATTATTTCCAAATACCGAGTTTCGACTTTACTTTGCTATACCCATCAAAGCGAAGTACTTTGTTGCTGGATATTTTTTAATTGAAGTATATGCCGCACTTCAAAATAACCCAAATGATTCGACTGCGCATTTGGCCCATGTTGGAGGTGCCATTGTTGGAGCTATTATTGTATTATTCTGGAGAAGAACCGATCGTTCAAATTTTTGGTAAATGCAAGGAAGAAATTTCATAGAAGAACTTAAGTTTCAGTTACGAGCAGGGACCATGACAAATCGATTAATCATCGTGAATGTCTCCGTATTTTTACTGATTTTGCTCGTCAAGAAAAGTTTGATTTTATCCAACATCGATCCACTCATTGGCGACATGTGGATACATTACATCTTGGATCTAAATAGTTCATTTTCATCATTTATTCAAGCTCCTTGGGGAATTGTGACAAGTATTTTTACGCATGAGCAATTTGGTCATTTGTTATTTAACATGCTGTTTTTATATTTCTCTGGACGGTATTTCGAATTGTACTTTTCAAAAAGAAAACTTTGGTTAACCTACTTGTTTGGAGGCATTTGCGGAGGAATTTTCGAGTTACTTGCGAATAATCTATTTCCGGCATTACAAGGGACGAATGTGGTGATCATTGGTGCTTCAGGATCAATCATGGCTATTTTCACCGCTTTAGCATTTTATCAGCCTAATATTCAAGTGAATTTATTTGGCATCTTTCCGATACGAATTTACTTTCTGGCTCTTTTCTTTTTATTTAAAGACCTCATCAATATTGGGACAGCAGATCAAATTGCTCATTTCGCCCATCTTGGCGGTGCTTTATTTGGCTTGATTTCCGTTCAAAATGCGCATTCATCGAAAAACATATTAAATCGAATAGATGCTATTTGGTCAAAATTGACTGGATTATTCAAACGAAGTGGACGTACCAAAAAAGAGAAATCCCGCTTTAAATCGGACGAACAATACAATAGTGAAAAACGTCAAAAACAAGAGAAACTGGATCAAATTTTAGACAAAATATCCAAATCTGGTTACGATTCGCTCAGCAAAGCTGAAAAGGATTTTTTATTTAATCAAAGTAAAAATGGTTAAATTTTTCCAACGTCTTCTACGCTTTTCGTCGGTATTTAAGATCGCGAGTTTAATCAGTTTTGGTGCAATGCTCTTGTGCTATTTAACTCCGCTTATTCACCCAAAAACACTGTCCATTTTACCGTTTTTTGGACTGTTGTATCCCGTATTGTTACTGATTAATTTATGTTGGCTAATCATTTGGGGATTAGCTCGTTCTAAATGGGCCATATACACGCTATTAGTGCTTTTGATCGGAGGAAAAATGCATTTTCGCAGCTTGGCTTTTTCAGGAAATGAAGATGCGAATCCATCAGGAATAAAAGTATTAACCTACAATGTTCGACTTTTCGATTTGTTCAATCCATCTTTTAAAGAGGCGGTGAATCATCGAAATCAAATTTTCGAATACATCCGTCGGTCGAATCCAGATGTATTGTGTTTACAAGAATATTACCGACAGGATAAACCAACTGACTTTGAAGTAATTGATTCGCTTTTTGCGATCATGGGCAATCGCAATTACCATGAGCGTAGTGCACATAAACGAAGTACGCGTCAAAATTATGGTATCGCCATGTTTTCGAAATACCCCATTATTTCCAAAGGAGATGTGATGTTTGAATCACAAGGAAGTACGGATTTCAACTATTGCATTTATGCTGATATCATTAAAAACAAAGATACTTTTCGTGTTTACAATGTGCACTTACAATCCATTCGCTTGCATACGGATCCGAACATCGAAAAAGGCACCAGTGATGAAAATTTAGGAAATGAACGCGTCATTCGTCATGTTTTCTCAAAGCTTCGACTTGCCTATCTGAAACGCGCTGAACAAGCGAGACGTGTAGTGGAACACATTAAAACCTCACCTTATCCAGTCATTGTTTGTGGAGATTTCAATGATACACCGATGTCGTACACGTACAATCAATTCAATTTATTTTTGAAGGACGCTTTTCGTCAATCAAGTAGCGGAATCGGATCAACCTACATAGGGCGATTACCCGCAGGTAGAATTGACTATTTATTTTACGATCCCAAATTGCAACCAAGCGGATTTCAAATCCAACGAGAAGAACTAAGTGATCACCGTGCATTACTTTGCACTTTTACTCGGGTCAAATGATTTTAATTGTCGATTGCGGAAGTTCTAAAACGCCTTTCATTGTATCGGCATTGGAGGAATTTTGCGACACGCAATGTGTTGGATTTCATGATTTAACAGAGGAACTTGCAATCAACGCGATTGGCATTGTTTTTTCCGGCGCGCCCTTATTGATTACTGAAATTGACATGACGAAATACATTGAACATGTGCAATGGATTAAAACGTATAAAAATCCTGTTTTGGGCATTTGTTTTGGACATCAACTACTTGGACTCCTCTATGGAGCAAAAGGAGCGAAAATGCGTGAGGACAGAGACTGGCAAGAAATTGAAATCATCGAAGATTCTCCATTATTTGAGCGATTGCCGGACTGTTTTGAAATGATGGAAGATCATTGCGAACACATTTCCGTTCCCCCTGAGTTTCAACTCATCGCTGCTTCAGATGCCTGTATCAACGAATGCATGCAACATGAAAGCAAAGCCATTTTTGGTGTGCAATTTCATCCCGAGGTTTCTGGAAACTATGGCTATATTCTGTTAGAGAATTTCTATTCGATTTGTCAGAAATAAATGCTATTTTCCAGCAATAGCCAGTAATTTTTCCTTATTCAAGACATTTATTTTTCGTGTTTGAACCTCAATAATTCCTTCTTCCTTGAAATCTTTGAGTAAACGAATTAAGGTTTCAGTTGCCGTCCCAACGAAATTGGCTAAATCCTCACGCGATAAATTAATTGGCTCATTTTCATAAATATCCATCAGAATAATCATCGTGAAAGCCAGTCGTTCGCGAACCGATTTTTGCGCCATGTTGGTAATAAAATCCGCGCGATCCGCTAATTCTCTAGAGAGTTCTTTGATGATGCCATTTCGCAAGACAGGATTCGAGTCCATCATGTTTAAAAAATCATCTTTCCCGATGAAACAGATATTACTTTCTTCCAACGTTTCTGCAGCCACTTTATAAGGCTCTTCACTAAACATCGCTCTGAATCCAACCATTTCACCAGTTTTAGCGATGTGTATGATTTGCTCTTTGCCTTCATCGCCACGCTGAAAGATTTTCACCATTCCTTGATTGATGCAAAAAACACCTCTAGGAAAGGACCCTTCTAAAAACAGCGATTGGTGTTTTTTGTAATAATTACAAGCCTTGTGCGCATTCACATGATCTAATTCATCATGGCATAATGAACCCAATAGTGAATTTTTTCTACCAGCACAGGTCAAACAGGTAATATGTTTGTGTGATTTATCGAGCATTACTTTTGGATTTAGTCTATTCAAATGTACGGATTTTAAAGGATTTCTTGAAATATGATGAAGGTCATTTTTTCAACAAATTTCAGCCAGTACTTTTGTCCCATGGATGCCAAGGAGTTAATACAAAAATACAATGTTCCTGGACCGAGATACACATCGTATCCCACGGTGCCATTTTGGAAAAAAAACGAATTAACATCTACCGAATGGTTGAGCGAATTGGATCAAGCATTCGTAAAATTCCCAGACTCATCTATTGGTATTTACATCCATTTACCTTTTTGCGAATCACTGTGTACTTTTTGTGGATGTCATAAACGCATTACGAAAAATCACCAAGTGGAAACGCCGTATATTGATGCGGTCATTAAAGAATGGCAACTCTATCGACAACACTTACCAGAAAACACTCGTATTTCTGAGTTGCATTTTGGCGGTGGGACACCCACATTTTTTCATCCAATGGAATTGTTGCGCTTGTTGAATGGAATCTTTCAACGCGCATACATCGATCCGAATGATTGTGATTTGAGTTTTGAAGCACATCCAAACTCTACCAGTGATGAACATTTGCAGTCCTTGTTCGATTTTGGATTTCGTCGTGTCAGCTTCGGGATACAAGATTATAATCCACAAGTACAAAAAGCCATTCATCGCATTCAAACCTTTGATGAAATTCAACATGTTCACCTTCAATCAAAAAAAATCGGTTATACATCCATTAATCACGACCTTGTCTATGGATTACCGCATCAAAGTTTAGAAGGATTTGAGCAAACGATTGATTACACCATTCAATTGAAACCGGAACGAATTGCTTTGTATGGATATGCGCATGTTCCATGGATTAAAGGAACAGGTCAACGTGGATACGATGAACAAGACCTTCCAAAGGATAGTGAAAAACGCGCCTTGTATGAAATGGCCTGCGAAAAATTAATGGCACATGGTTATCTTGCCATCGGTATGGATCACTTTGCGTTACCGGAGGATCATTTAGCTATCGCATTTAATGAAAAAAAACTGCACCGCAATTTTATGGGGTACACAACACAATCCACCAAATTTTTAATTGGACTTGGCATGTCGGCTATTTCCGATAGTTGGACAGGTTTTGCGCAAAACGACAAATCAGTTGAAGGGTATCAGGAACAGATCAATCGTGGCGAATTAGCCGTTTTTCGTGGACATTTACTAAGTGCATTAGAATTAGAAATCCGTTCCTACATTTTAGATTTAATGTGTCATTTTGAAACGCAATTCCGAAACGACTCCATGTATCAGGAAACACATGCATTCATTCAACAAAAATTAGCACCCTTGGAGGCTGACGGAATCGTTCGAATCGAAGGGAACAACGTAATTATTACTGAAGTCGGTTCGCCATTTGTCCGAAATGTCTGCATGGCGTTTGACCTCGACCTACACAATTACGCAGGTACTAAACCCTTATTTTCAGCAACAGTTTGATGATGGAAACATGTTATCACTGCGGAGATGCGTTGCCAACTCCTTCTATTATAGAAGATCAAAAAGAATTTTGTTGCATTGGTTGTGCCAATGTATATACCTTGCTTCATTCCAATTCCCTGAACAACTTTTACCAGTTTGAGAAAACACCGGGAATGAAACCCAAAAACGGACGAAGTGATAAATATCAATTTTTAGACATTCCTGAAATTCGTTCGCGTTACATTCAATTTGAAGACGACCAAATTGTTCGCGTTAAATTATCCCTGCCTAGCATACACTGTTCCTCTTGTATTTATTTACTCGAAAACTTAACGAAAATTAATCCGCACATTCTGACATCACAGGTGCATTTCGCTAAAAAAGAAGCGGTTATTGTCTTTGAAAAACAAGCATTATTACTATCCGAATTAGCTGATTTACTTCAATTTATCGGGTACGAGCCAGACTTTGGACGCAAAGCAGAAACAAAGACGGTTCAAAAATCCTTTCTTCTTAAAATTGGATTGGCTGGATTTGCCTTCGGTAGTATCATGCTTTGGAGCGCTCCTGATTATTTCGGTATCAGTTTAGACAATGTTTCCTTCCGTAATTTTACGGCCTATTTATCGTTCATTGTTTCCTTGCCTGTTTTTCTGTATTCTGCCAACGAATATTATTTATCCGCCTACAAAGCCGTTCGAAGTCGAAGTATTAACTTAGATGTACCCATCACGATGGGAATTCTCGCGTTATATGCTCAAAGTACTTATCAAATTTTCACGGAACAAGGTCCAGGCTATATGGATAGTTTTGCTGGATTTATTTTTTTTCTGCTGATTGGTAAATGGTTTCAAAATAGAACGTATCAGTCCTTATCCTTCGACCGAGATTACTCCTCCTATTTCCCAGTTGCTATCCATCGCATCCTTGAAAATGGAACAGAAATAATTCCAATCGAACAATTAAAAGCGGGTGATCACATTCAAGTTAGAAACGAAGAAATCATTCCATGCGATAGTATTTTACTTTCACCTGAAGCACAAATAGATTACAGTTTTGTTACAGGAGAAGCTGCGTTAATCACCAAAAAAGAAGGCGATTTAATTTATGCTGGAGGTAAATTGGTGGGAATGAATATTTCGTTACGCGTTAAATCTGAGACCAATCGAAGCCATCTGACACAGCTCTGGAATGAAACGAAAGATAAAAAAGAATCAAATCAACTTGTTCGCTACCAGGATCGGATTTCTCGTTATTTTTTGATCCTTCTTATCCTCATCGCTATTGGCGCTGGAATTGCTTGGGCCTTCATCGATCCAAGTAAAATCATGACCGTGATTGTTTCGATCTTAATCGTTGCTTGTACCTGTGCCCTTGCCTTATCGAGTCCCTTCACACTTGGAAACACGCTCAGCATTCTTGGAAAAAATGGACTGTATTTAAAAAATACTACTGTGGTGGAAGCACTCAGTGAAATCACGACCATCATTTTTGATAAAACCGGAACACTAACAGATCCATTGCAGTATCAAATTCATTTTTCACCCACAGAATTGACAGAAGAATTGGTTGCGATTTTAAAACAATTGTCCGGACATTCCACACATCCATTATCGAAAATCATTCATCAGCAATTAGCCAGTGAGTCTAGTACGATTCAATTAAATGCCTTCGAAGAAGTCAAAGGGAAAGGCATCGAAGGACAGTATCAAGGACATGTTTATCGTTTAGGCAGTGCCGCATTTGTCGGGATGGAGAACACTGAAAATGGAAGCGTCTTCTTCACCTGCGATGGACAACTTTTACAACAAATCCAACTAAAAAGTGCCTTCCGATCCAATATTCCAACGCTACTTGCACAATTGAAGGATAAACAAGTATTTGTGCTTTCTGGAGATGACGAAAGAGATTTACCAGCCTTGATTGAATTGGGGTTTCAAGCGGAACATTGTTTGTTCAGACAAGAACCAAAGGACAAAGCATCATTCATTGCAGGACGTCAAAAATTAGGTGAAAAAGT
>JBJTMU010000037.1:0-10135 GCA_046070685.1 Flavobacteriales bacterium
CGCAAAAAACCAAGTATTCTGCTTCATAGGCTCCCTTGGACGTGTTAATGGTCGAACTTTCTTCTCCTTTGTCAATTGAAATAACTTCAGTTTCAAGAAATAATTTACTTTCTTCTTGCGTCGCCAACGCTAATTCAACCATTTTTGCTGTTGCGCCTCTGAAATCAATTATTCCGGTACATGGAACCCAAATACCACCTATGGATTTCACATGCGGTTCGATTTCTTTGACTTGATCGGCATTGATCAGTTCAATTCCTTCAATTTTGTTCTCCAAACCGGTTTTAAAAATTCGCTCCATGTTTGGAAGTTCACTCGCATCTGTGGCAACAACCACTTTACCACAAACATCGTGTTGAATGCCGTATTCTTTCGCAAAAGCGACTAGTTCATGACGACCTTGAATGCAATTTCTAGCTTTCAAAGAACCTGGTTTGTAGTAAAGTCCCGAGTGAATCACCCCTGAATTGTGTCCAGTTTGATGATCCGCCAACAGCGCTTCCTTTTCAAAAAGTGCAATTTTTTTACTCGGGTATTTGATTTGCAACTTGTAAAATGTCGCTGCACCAACAATTCCACCACCAATCACTGCTATATCGAATTTCATGCGATTTGTTTTTTGGACAAAATTAGCAATTAAACGTATGTATTGTGTTCCAAAAACACAATTTGGGTATTGAATGCTTTGGTTTTAGGTTTCCTTTCACAAAATAAGTGCTTAACTTTGTCGCACCAATGAATCAATTTAAAAAAGTCGCCTTTTATACACTTGGATGTAAATTAAACTTCTCCGAGACATCTACGATTTCGAGATTGTTTGAAGATGCAGGATTTGCTAAGGTTGATTTTGAAGAACATCCTGATGTCTATGTGATCAACACCTGTTCTGTCACCGAAAATGCGGACAAGAAATGCAAGCAATTGGTGAAACGAGCAAAGAAAATCAATCCAGATTCGTTTGTGGTTATTGTTGGATGTTACGCCCAATTAAAACCGACTGAAATTGCCGAGATTAAAGGAGTGAACATGGTATTGGGGGCGAATGAAAAATTCAACGTTCTCGAACACTTAGAAAAAATAGATCAACAATCAACTGAAACGATCGTGTCGTTTGACAACATCAAGCAAACGAACGAGTTCGTTCCTTCTTATTCCTATGGAGATCGCACTCGATCCTTTTTAAAAGTACAAGACGGTTGTGATTACTTTTGTACCTTCTGTACCATACCGTTGGCAAGAGGAAAAAGTAGAAATGCCAGTATCGCAGAAACAATCATTGAGGCCCAAAAAATTGCGGCCACAGAAATCAAAGAAGTGGTGTTAACGGGTGTAAATATTGGAGATTTCGGTCAAGGTGAAGGTGAGAATTTTTACCAATTGATTCAAGCGTTAGATGAAGTGTCAGGTATTGATCGATTTCGCATTTCTTCCATTGAACCCAACTTGTTATCGAACGAAATCATCGATTTCTGTTTATCAGAATCTCAACGATTTGTGCCACATTTTCACGTTCCTTTACAATCAGGTAGCGATCGAATTTTGAAACTGATGCGTCGTAAGTATGAACGATCACTCTATGCAGAACGCGTGCAACAAATCAAATCACTTCGAAGCGATGCATGCATTGGCGTAGATGTTATTGTTGGATTCCCTGGAGAAACGGATGCTGATTTCATGGAGACCATCGATTTCTTGAAAGATTTACCCATTTCTTATTTGCACGTATTCACCTATTCAGAACGAGCAAACACAGGCGCTCCCAAATTAGGTGAAGCTGTTCCAATGGAGGTTCGACGTGAGCGCAGCAAACAATTGCATTTATTATCCGATCGAAAAAAACGACAGTTTTACGCTGAAAATGTGGACAGTAAACGCAGTGTACTATTTGAACAAGAAGAAGACAACGGAATGATGTATGGATTCACCGAAAATTACATTAAAGTAAAATATCCGTATGATGCCAATTTGGTCAATACATTTCAAGACATCCAGTTGTTGGAAGTGGACCGAGATGGTATGATGAAATGTGAAATACTAAAATAGATTGTCCAGAATACTATGAAAACAATTTACATTACACGAAGAGAAACGTTTAACGCAGCTCATAAACTTTGGAGACCAGAGTGGAGTGATGAAAAGAACTGGGAAGTTTTTGGGAAATGTTCCAATCACAATTGGCATGGACACAATTTTCAATTACTTGTAACAGTGAAAGGAATTCCTCATCCAGAGACAGGTTTTGTCATGAATTTAAAATTACTGAGTCAAATTATTCGTGAACACATTATCGAAGCCTTGGATCACAAAAATTTGAATTTAGATGTTCCGTTCTTGGAAGGAATGATGGCCTCAACAGAAAATATGTCCATCGTAATCTGGGATATCCTCGCTCCATTAATTGCAGAAAACGGTGGTGAATTGGCTAAAATCGTTTTAATCGAAACCGAGAATAACTTTGTAGAATATTTCGGTGGTAAAGAACCTTTTTAAACTTCCTTCGTTTTACAAAAAAGAACATATGTCAAATCACGAAGGAATGGAAGCGCATTACCGCTCAATCATTGAACAAATTGGAGAAAATCCAGAAAGAGAAGGTTTACTTAAAACGCCTGAACGCGTTTCCAAAGCCATGAAATTTTTAACGCATGGTTACGACATTAATCCGGACGAAATAATCAGTCAAGCTATTTTCCATGAGGAATATTCTGAAATGGTCATTGTGAAGGATATTGAAGTATATTCTATGTGTGAACACCACATGTTGCCATTTTTTGGTAAAGCGCACATTGCTTACGTTCCAGATGGTAAAATCGTTGGATTGAGTAAAATTCCTCGTGTAGTAGATGCTTACGCACGTCGTCTTCAGGTTCAGGAACGTTTAACGATTGAAATACGTGATTGTATTCAACGAACATTAGCACCTAAAGGGGTTGCAGTGGTGATGGAATGTTGTCACATGTGTATGCAAATGCGCGGTGTTCAGAAACAAAATTCTGTGACTACAACAAGTGCTTTTACTGGATTATTTTTAAAGAATGATGCTACGCGTAAAGAATTTATTAACTTAGTACAAGCTAAATTACATTAATATGAACGATTACCTAAACAATGAACAGTCTGTATCTTCAGACATTGCTAGAGATTTTATTCGCAGCGTTTACACATACATGTTTGCTGCACTGAGTATTTCAGGAATCATCGCTTACACAATTGGAACAAACCCCATTTATTTTGCTTCTCTTTTTTTAACAGAGACAGGAGTTTCACCGTTGATTTATGTCGTGATGTTTGCCCCAATCATCGTTGTATTTGCGATGTCCATGGGCGCTGAACGTATGAGCATGAGAACAATTTTACTACTTTTCATTGTTTACTCTGTTTTGATGGGAATGAGCTTATCATTCATCTTCATGGTTTATTCCATCGGATCAATTGCCATGACCTTTTTTGCCGCATCTGGAGCGTTTGGCATCATGGCTGTTTTAGGATATACAACCAAAACCGATTTAACTAAATTTGGTAGCTTGTTGTATATGGCGCTTGGCGGGATCATTATCGCAAGCATCATCAACATGTTTATGCAAAGTTCAGGAATGGATAAAATGATTTCTTACATTGGCGTATTTATCTTTACAGGACTTGCGGCTTACAAGATGCAAATGTTAAAAGAACTAGCTCATAATGCTGAAATTGAAGGTGAATCTCGTCAGAAACTAGCCTTGTTTGGTGGACTTTCTCTATACATCACTTTTGTGAATTTATTTCTAACCCTACTTCGCCTTTTTGGCAATCGAGATTAAGAATAAATGAAATCTTAATAAAAAGCCCAATTAAGGGCTTTTTTTTTGCTCAAACCTGACTATTTAAACAAAACTATTCCTATTTTTGAAGTCTAAAATAAAACATTATGTCAGATAATTTCTTTGAAGGGTCGACTGCAGCAGTAGGAACAATTTATACGATTATTGCTTTATCTATCCTGATTTCTGTCCTTATTTGGGGATAAAATCAACTCGTTTTTCCATTCATCATTACCGTTGAAGTATGCCTTTCAACTCTGTATTTTCTTGGTTGATTGGAAGACGAATGGCGCGCATTTCTGAATACCGCCAACATCCCATTGAGAATCAACTTCGCACCTTTAAGTTCCTTCTAAAGAATGGAAGCGAAACGAACTATGGAAAAAAAGTAGGTTTACGTCCGACTCTAAACATACCCAACTTTCAAGCAGAAATTCCGCTGAGTGATTATGGCTCATTAAAACCATACATAGATGCTTCTATTGCGGGTGAACAAAATCAATTATGGCCAGGAAAAACAACTTGGTTCGCAAAATCCTCAGGTACCACCGCTGATCGCATCAAGATTTTACCGATTACAAAAGAATCCTTGCTTCAGAATCATTATGCAGGAGGAAAGGACTTGTTGGCTCAATATTATGCCAATCATTCCAAACGTAAATTATACAATGCCAAACATTTAATCATCGGAGGCAGCGGGAAAATTGAAAAATCCAACGAAGGAATTTTTATCGGTGATTTATCCGCCATTATCATCAATCACTTACCTACCTGGACAGAACTTCGTCGTACGCCAAAAAAAGACATTGCTTTATTGGAAAGTTGGGAAGAAAAATTGGAGCGCATGGCAGAATCAGTGCTAAATGAAAATATTTGCATCATCGCCGGAATTCCAAGTTGGACACTGCTTTTGCTGAAAAAAGTACTAGAGAAATCTGGTAAAAAAACCATTTCAGAAGTATGGCCGAACTTGGAATTATACATTCATGGTGGTATGTCATTTCATCCATATCAAGCAGCATTTAAAGAAATCTTGAACATTCCTCACATGAATTACGTCGAATCGTACAATTCCTCGGAAGGATATTTTGGATTGCAAGATCAAATTGATTCGAAAGATTTGTTGCTATTGACTAACTCTGAGGTTTTCTATGAATTCATTCCTATGGACGAATTCAACGGATTGGCATCCAAGAATGTGCTCACCTTAGATCAAATTCAAACAGAAGTCGATTACGCTTTGGTGATTAGTACTTCCTCTGGATTATGGCGCTACATAATCGGAGATACCGTACGTTTTCATGAAGTTCATCCATTTCGCTTTGTTGTTAGCGGTCGAACAAGCCATTTCATCAATGCTTTTGGAGAAAAACTCATCGTGGAACATGCCGATAAAGCCATCAGTCAAGCAGCAAAAAAAACAAATGCACAAATTAGTGACTATACCGCTGCCCCCTACTTTCAAGATGACCAAGTCATTGGAGGACATCATTGGGTATTAGAATTTGAGACCGCACCGACGGACGAAAGAACCTTTTTAATGGAACTTGATCATTTTTTAAAAGCTGAAAACGCGGATTATGATGCCAAAAGAAAAGACAATATTAATATTGGATTCCCTCGTTTAACAATTGTCCCGAAAGGAACCTTTCATCAATGGTTAAAATCCAAAGGCAAATTAGGAGGACAACACAAAGTACCTCGTTTGATGAACGACGGCAAGCTTTTATCTGAAATCTTACAATTTACAGCATGAAAAAATATTGTTTGATGTTGACAATTCTCTTGAAAGTTGTGGTTTTCTCACAACAAATTCAAGTCATTGAAAGCTATGAGTCCCCGACTCCCATTGACACTTGGACCATCGACGGACAACAAAATTTAATCGTTGCTTCTAAAAACAATCTCCAGAAAAAGGCCATTAAAGGTGAACGACGATTTAATCAAACTTTTAAATCGATGGGAGATATTCAGTCCATTTCTCCAGTGAATGCACTGAAAATTATCCTTTTTTCCGAGGTGCAACAAACAATCGTTCAACTCGACAATACACTGACGCAACAAGGAGATGAGTTGGATTTAAACGAGCTTGGATTTTCAAACGTCGCCCAAATTTGTGCTTCAAATCGCCCCAATTTGATTTGGGTTTTCGATCAATTTCGTTCTTCCTTGAATCTCGTTGATTTTCAAAAATCCACCATTCTACTGACTGTTCAAAACGTTGAACAGGGAAATCACATTGTTCAACTAAAAGAATACCAAGAACATTTGTTTGTTCTATTTTCCGATGGTAAAATGAAACAATATGATTTTCTACTCAATTTATCCGGTTCGTACGACTTGAACAATTGTCAACAGTTTGATTGTTGGAATGATCAACTAGTCTGTTTTTCGAGCAAGCAAGCAGGACTTCAATTTGTTCCCATTGACACTAGATCAGCTCAAATCAACTCAGAAATAACCCTCGAAATGCCCTTTAGCGCCTTTAAAATTCAAGGAAACATCCTCGGTATTCAAAACGGTCAAAAAATTTCGCTTTTTAGTATTAAAATGTAGGCTTTCCGTTTTTTTAATTCCTCGAAAATGTCGTAAATTAGCCATTCAAAAAAATAGCATATGCACGTTGCAATCGCAGGAAACATCGGATCTGGAAAAACCACATTAACAAACTTATTGTCAAAACATTATGGCTGGGAAACACATTATGAAGATGTGGATCAAAATCCATATTTGAATGATTTCTACCACGACATGCAACGTTGGTCGTTTAACCTACAAATTTATTACTTAAATAGTCGCTTTACGCAGATTCAAGAGATTAAGGAAACAGCTCACACTGTGATTCAAGATCGTACCATTTATGAAGACGCCTTCATCTTTGCGCCCAATTTACATTCGATGGGATTGATGACGACACGTGATTTCGAAAATTACTTTTCCTTATTCAACTTGATGGATAGTTTTGTTTCTGCTCCCGACTTGTTGATTTATTTGCGGGCAAGCGTTCCAACTTTGGTGAATCAAATTCAACAACGTGGACGTGACTATGAAGAAAGTATTCGTTTGGATTACTTGAAACGTTTGAATGAGCGTTATGAAGCATGGATTTCAACTTATGATAAAGGAAAAGTATTGATCATTGACATTGACAATAATCGATTCCCAGAAAATCAGGAGGACCTTGGAAAAATCATCAACTCCATTGATGCTGAAATCAATGGTTTATTCTAACAAGTAAGCATGATAGTTGTAACAGGATCAGCAGGATTTATTGCGAGTTATTTGGTTGATCACCTGAATGCTCTCGGACACACTAACCTCGTTTTGGTGGATGATTTTTCGAAACGTGAAAAAGAAGAAAATTGGATAAACACCAACTTTCATCAAAAAATTGAACGCTCTGCATTTATCCCTTGGTTTGAAGCACATGCCAGTGAAGTGGATTTCGTCTTCCATCTTGGTGCTCGTACTGATACGACTGAAAAAGACCTTGATTTACTGGACGAATTGAATTTAAACTACACCAAATCCATTTGGCAAATTTGTACAACCCATCACATTCCCTTGGTTTATGCGAGCAGTGCTGCCACCTATGGACTTGGTGAATATGGCCACGAAGACAATAACGAAGTTATTCCGAATTTAAAACCACTTAATCCTTACGGGATTTCGAAAAATGAATTCGATAAATGGGCCATTACTCAAGAGAATACTCCTCCATTCTGGGCTGGACTGAAATTCTTTAATGTTTACGGACCGAAAGAATACCATAAGGGAAGAATGGCAAGTGTGGTTTTTCACACACATCGACAAATCAAGGAAAAAGGACACATGCAATTGTTTCGTTCGCATCATCCTGATTACAAAGATGGTGAGCAACTACGCGATTTCGTTTATGTCAAGGACGTTGCCAAGGTATGTGAATTTTTGATGCAGCATCAAAATCATTCAGGTATTTACAACCTTGGATCCGGAAAAGCACGAACATTTTTAGATTTAGCAAGTCTAACGTTTCAAGCATTGGGTCTAGAACCATCGATTTCTTTTATCGACACGCCTATTGATATTCGTGATAAATACCAATATTTCACAGAAGCAAACATGTCGAAATTGAAGTCAATCGGTTATCCACACCACTTTTATTCCCTAGAAGAAGGAATTAACGACTATGTCAAAAATTACTTGGAAAAACGTTAGGAAATCATTCCAACCGCGACAGTTAGATTTGTTTGTTCATCCATAACAATAAACGAACCCGTTGCTTTGTTTTTACGATACGAATCAACAAAAATGGATTGCGCCAATTGAATTTCAACACGACCAATATCATTCATTTCCAATGTGGAAGCTGCTTCATTCCTCGTTAAATGCTGCATATCATAGACATACAAAATCGATTTAAACAACATGCGCACTTCACGACTGGTGTGACGCATTACATATTTTCGACCGGGAACATACGCTTGTGTACCCATCCAACATATCATTGCCGTTAACACGCGCATTTCTTCGGGTTGATTATTCGTTTTGACAAGCATATCTCCTCTTGAAATATCCAATTCATTGGTCAATTCCAAGGAAACTGATTGTGGGGCAAAAGCTTCATTTTGCAAACCATTCATACCAAAAATCGCTTTTATTTTCGAACGTTGTTTACTCGGAAGTACTTCCAGTTCATCTCCAACACGGACAATGCCACTTTCTATTTTACCTGAATATGCCCGATAATCCTTCAGCTGATCATTGTCAACCCGTATGGGATGTTGAACGGGGAAACGAAAATCAATTTGATTGATTTCATTTGCGACAGAAAGGTGTTCAAGGGTGTAGAGTAAGGTTGAACCCTGGTACCATGGCATGTTTTCTGAGCGATGTACAATATTGTCACCATTCAAAGCAGAAACGGGAACGAACTGCACATCAACGATGGCTAGTTTTGCCGAAAAATCAAGAAAGGAGGAAACGATTCGATCAAATTCAGCTTGAGCATATTCCACCAAATCCATTTTATTCACACAGACAATTAAATGTTTAATTTGCAACAAGGACGCTATAAAACTATGTCTGCGTGTCTGTTCAACCACACCTTTTCGCGCATCTATTAAAATAATGGCGGCATTTGCAGTAGATGCGCCAGTAACCATATTCCTTGTGTACTGTAGATGTCCTGGTGTATCTGCAATAATGAATATTCTCTTGTCCGTTGAAAAATAGCGATAGGCGACATCAATAGTAATCCCTTGTGCACGTTCATCTTTTAATCCATCCGTAAACAAAGACAAATCGATTTCTGCCAAACCCTTGCGTTCAGAAAGGCGCCGCACCATTTCCAGTTGATCTTGAGGAATTTGATGAGCATCGTACAATAAGCGTCCGATCAAGGTACTTTTCCCATCATCGACACTACCTGCTGTCGTAAAACGCAATATATCTTTGTGTTCCATCATCAAAAATACCCTTCTTTTTTGCGATCCTCCATTGCCGATTCAGAACGAAAATCATCTGCTCGGTTTCCTCGTTCGGAAAGATTCATTTCCTTTAATTCCGCAATAATTTCTGAGACATTTGTTGCGTTCGATTCCATGGCACCACTAATGGTCATATCTCCAATTGTTCGAAAACGAACCTTTAACTCCATGATTTCATCCGTTGGATGCGGGACCAAATATGAGGACTGAGCGAGTATCGTCTCTTTTCGTTTGACGCAATTTCTGGTATGAGAAAAATACAAGTCCGGCAACATGATTTGTTCTATCTGAATGTATTCCCACACATCTAACTCTGTCCAATTACTAATCGGAAAGACACGAAATTGCTCCCCTTGATTTTTTTTACCATTGAATAGTTGCCAAACTTCCGGACCTTGATTTTTCGGGTCCCATTGTCCAAACGCATCACGGTGCGAAAAGAAGCGTTCTTTGGCTCTCGCCTTTTCTTCGTCCCGACGTCCACCGCCAATCGCTGCATCAAAGCCAAAAGTTTCCATGCTTTCCAACAAAGTAATTGATTGCGCACGGTTTCGATTGGCGTTTGGACCACTTTCTTCTTGCGCAGTTCGACGAGCAATGGAATCCTCGACTTTTCCGACGAGTAGTCGAACATTCATTCGCTCCACCAAAGCGTCGCGAAAAGCAAGAGTTTCCTCGAAGTTATGTCCAGTATCAATGTGCAATAAGGTAAAAGGAATGGGGCCTGGAGCAAATGCTTTCGCGGCAAGATGAGTCACAACGATGGAGTCTTTTCCACCAGAAAACAAAATACAAGCTTGATCAAATTGAGCAAATGCCTCCCGTCATGGGGATCCATTGGGTATTGATAAATCCACATTCCTCATA
>JBJTMU010000038.1:0-56674 GCA_046070685.1 Flavobacteriales bacterium
ACCAAATCCACAAAAAGTGATACGCTCGGAATGGAGTTAATGAAAGCACCAGCGGGAACATGGTACGATTTCAGTACCGGACTAAAATTAAATCCCTTGAAAAGTACACAATTGACCTATGTTCCAACCGATAAAATAAAGGAATTTGAAAAAGGGAATGCGATTCGGAAAGATGAGCCTCAACTATTTGTGATGAAAATCACACCAGACTTTATTCCAGTTTTGGTCAAAGGTGGATCTTTTGTTCCCATGAGTCCTATTATTCAATCGACAGAAGCATATTCAGATACGACTGTAATGATTCATTATTGCGATGCACCAGAATTATCTCAGAGCGAAGGACTTTGGTATGAAGATGATGGTTTGACTGATGAAGCGTTTGAAAAGGGGATGTTCAAAATTTTGCACATGCACATGAATCAGACGGCAAAAAAAACCAATCTGTCATTTACTCCTGAATACGGTAAAGAGTGCTCTGAGCACATGTTCAAATACGAAGTTTGCATACATTCACCCCGCATACCGAAGCAAATCAAAGTAAATGGGAAGAAAATGAAAATTGAAGTAATCAACGAAAGAATGTATGTGCGTATGAGTTTGAAAGAAGATATTCAAAACATTCAACTCATTTGGTGAAAAATTTCTTTGTGTCAACTTGACATTAAGGAAAATAAAAAATATATTTGGCTTTCTAAAACGAGAATTATAAACTAAAATTACTTCTATGGTTCAAAAAATTACACGAACTTTTGCTGTTTTTGCTAGTTTCATGTTGATTTCAATTGTCTCTTTTGCGCAAAATGCAAGCGTGAAAGGAATAGTGAAAGATGCCGATGGAACAGCATTATTCAATGCATCAGTCACAGTCGAAGGGAAGTCGAAAGGCGCCATGACCAATGAAAAAGGTTTTTATGAAATCAAAGGATTGGCAGCTGGAAGCTACACCCTCATTTATCGCTTCATGGGTATGGAGTCGTATAAAGAAACAGTTGAATTGCAGGATAATCAGTCACTTGTTAAAGATGTGACGATGCAATCCAAAGCAAAAGAAGAAGGCGAAGTTGTCGTAATTGGTTACGGGACCTCTCGAACTAAAGATTTAACTGGTTCAGCAACGGTCATCAACGAAAAGAATTTTGTTCAAGGCTCTTTAGCAACACCAGAACAGTTAATTATGGGTAAAGTAGCCGGATTAAAAGTTTCATCGAACGATGGAGCTCCAGGATCTGGAAGTACATTACGCTTAAGAGGTGGAACCTCCATCAATGCAAGTAATGATCCATTAATCGTTGTGGATGGTGTCCCATTAGATAATGGTGGAATTGCTGGTGTGGCAAACCCACTATCATTGATTAATCCAAATGACATCGCATCTTTTGTTGTATTAAAAGATGCATCTGCAACAGCCATCTACGGTTCTCGTGCAGCAAATGGTGTCATCATCATCACGACCAAAAAAGGAGATGCTGGAAAAAATGCGCCACTTAAAATTGTCTTGGATACGAAAATTTCGCAATCTACTATTGCGAAATATGCACATGTATTAAGTGCTGATTCACTTCGTTCTTTAGTAAATGCTCGTGGAACAGCGGCTCAAAAAGCACTATTAGGTGATTCTTCTACCGATTGGCAACGTCAAGTTTTCAGAAACGCCATGGTATTAGATAATAACTTATCAATTACAGGTGGAATTAAAAATTTCCCTTACCGTTTATCGATTGGAAACAGAAATGAAAATGGGATTTTAAAAAGAGATCAGTTTAACCGTACTTCTGTTGGTTTAAACATGACTCCATCGTTCTTAAAAAACACCTTATTACTTGAATCTAATTTGAAGTACATTCAAACCAATTCATTTTTCGCAAATCGTGGTGCCTTGGGAGCAGCTTATTTTGATCCAACGCAACCTGTTTATTCTGGGAATGATAATTACGGTGGATACTTTGAATGGGTAGATAATGGTAAACCAAATACATTATCAGCTAGAAATCCATTGGGTTTAATTAACCAAACGGAAGATGTAAGTAAAGTTAATCGTGCAATAGCGAATGCAAAAGTAACCTACAGCTTGCCATTCCTAGAAGGATTAAAAGCAATTGTCAATGTTGGTGGTGACTTCTCTGAAGGAACAGGACACGTGATTACAGATTCTAATTCTGCAGCTGGATATTATACAAGAGGGCGTTACTCAGAGTATTTGTCAAGAAAAGAAAATAAATTGATCGAAACTTACGCGAATTACAATTCAGGTAAACGATTCAATGATCACGTTATTGATGTGACTGCGGGTTATTCTTACCAAGATTGGATGAGCAGAGGACCAAATAATCCAACGTATAATCAAGCGAAGGATTCTATCATTGGTGCTGCCTCAAGCCCTTATCCGAATTACACGAAAAATGTGTTGTTGTCTTACTATGCACGGGCCATTTATAGCTACAAAGGAAAATACATTGTGAATGCATCTTTGCGTCGCGATGGATCTTCTCGCTTTAGTCCGGAGCAACGTTGGGGATTATTCCCAGCGGTATCTGGAGCTTGGTTAATTTCGGAAGAAAATTTCTTGAAAAATTCTAAATCCATCAATATGTTGAAATTACGTGCTGGATGGGGTGTAACTGGTCAACAAGATGGAATCGGTGATTATGCATACATTGGAAACTATTTCTTGGGAGCTACAACTGCACAGTATGCATTTGGAGGACAATACTACCAAGTTTTGCGTCCTGCTGGATTTGATGCAAACTTGAAATGGGAGACGACAGCAAGTTATAACCTTGGTATTGATTTCGGATTTAAAAACGACCGTTTTTCTGGAAGTTTGGATGTTTACCGTAAACTGACAAGCGACTTATTGGCAACAGTGCCAGTACCGGCAGGAACAAACTTTACCAATATGATTTTGACCAATGTTGGTGGAATGAGAAACCAAGGAGTTGAAATGAGTATCAATACAGGAATCATTGCGAAGAAAAACATGCGCCTTGATTGGACTGTAAATGCAACGTATAATCAAAACCGTGTGATGCAATTATCTCGCATCGCGGATACAACTTCACCAGGTGTTATGGTTGGTGGAATTGGTGGTGGAATTGGAAACACGATTCAAATTCACCAAGTGGGATACCCAACATTTACGTACTTTGTTTATCACCAACAATATGATTCTAATGGAAAAATGATTCAAGTAGGTGAGCAAGCTAATGTAGATGTAAACCATGATGGTCAAATTACTTCAGCTGATAAATGGAAAGATACAAGTGCATTTGTTGATGTCAATCACGATGGTGTAATCAATGTGGAAGACCGTTATTATGCTGGACAAGCAGCACCGAAAATGTTCTTAGGAACTGCATTCAATTTTACGTATAAAAAATGGTTCGCAGGATTCTCCATGAGAAGTGAGTTGGGTGCAACGATTTACAATAACCTTCATTCCAATAGCGGAACTTTCCAAACAATTGATGGGACGAAAAAATACTTGAACAATATCAGTTCATTGTATTACGAAGATGAGGTTCAAAAAACAACAACGAATCAGTTATTGTCTGATCATTACTTGGAGAAAGCTAATTTCTTACGTATGGATTACGTAAACATCGGATACCGTTTTGGTAAATTAAAATTCACCAATAATAAACTTGGTTTGAATGCTAGTTTTACCGTACAAAATGTATTCGTTGTAACACATTACAAAGGACAAGATCCAGAAGTGAGCGGTGGAATTGATAATAATTTCTATCCACGTCCTCGCGTTTACTCATTGAACCTAACATTTGACTTCTAAAAATGATAGCCATGAAAAAAATATTCGCATATACTTTTATTACCGCATCACTCTTTTTGGTTGCTTGTAATAAACAATTAAATCAATCGCCTAAATACGGATTAAATGCTGAGGCAGTTTACAGCAATCCAGATCAATACATCCACGTATTGGCGAAACTGTATTCAGGAATGTCAATGACCGGAAATCAAGGTCCTGCTGGATCTGCTGATATTGCCGGAATTGATGAAGGATTCTCTGCTTATATCCGCGTTCTTTGGAACTTACAAGAACTTCCAACGGATGAGGCTATTTGTGGGTGGAACGACCCAGGAATTCCAGATTTGAATAAATCGCAATGGAATGCAGATAATGTTTGGGTAAAAGGAATGTATTACCGCATCTATTATCAAATCACTTTATGTAATGAATTCATTTGGCAAGCTCGTGAAGAGAAATTAACCACTCGTGGATTCTCTGAAGCAAAAATGAATGAAATTCGTACATACCGTGAAGAAGCTCGTTTCCTACGTGCATTAGCATATTACCATGCTATGGATTTATTTGGAAATGTACCTTTCGTAACAGAAAACGATCGCGTTGGTGCGTTTGAACCAGAGCAAATCAAACGTGCCGATTTGTTTAAATACATTGAGGATGAATTGAAAGATGTGGAAACAAAATTATTGGATCCATCCGCTGTTCCTTACGGACGTGCTTCTAAATCAGCGGCACATGCTTTAATGGCGAAAATGTATTTGAACGCTGAAGTGTATCTTGGTGCAGGAGCAGATCGCTTTTCTCAATGTGCGACATATTGTGAGAAAATCATGAACTCTGGCGCTTTTGCATTGGATGACCATTACCAAGATTTATTTTTAGCAGATAATAATACATCTCCTGAAATTATCTTCCCAGTTGTTTACGATGGATTGTATGCGCAAACTTGGGGAGGAACAACGTTCTTGGTTTGTGCCTCTTTAGGAGGTAGCATGGTTGCAGCTGATTATGGTGTGAATGGAAAATGGGGTGGATTAAGAGCTACCGCACCTTTCGTTAATAAATTTGTTGATACGACATTGGATACGAGATGGTTGTTCTATACGAATGGACAACAAAAAGACATTACAAGTATGTCAACCTTTACTCATGGATATGCAAATCCGAAGTTTAAAAATAAAACATCTACTGGTGGATTAGCTTCGAATAATGCCACTTCACCTCAAGCTGATATCGATTTCCCTTTATTCCGTTTAGGTGATGTTTACTTAATGTATGCAGAAGCACAAATGCACATGGGTAACAGTGCAACGGCAATTCAATATGTGAACTATATTCGCGAAAGAGGTTACGGAAATTCTTCCTACAATGTGAGTTCGTTAACCTTGGATGATATCTTGGATGAAAGAGCACGTGAGTTACAGTGGGAAGCAACTAGAAGAACAGATTTAATTCGATTTGGATACTTCACTGGTGGAAGCTATGTTTGGCCATTTAAAGGTGGTGATGTAGCTGGTGTTGCTCTTCCTTCATACGTGAATTTATACCCGATTCCAACTGCGGATATCGTTTTAAATAGAAACTTAACCCAAAATACAGGTTACTAAAATTTTACTTGTTGATTGATGGAAAGGGGAGGTCTTCGGATCTCCCTTTTTTATTTCTGTCAGTATTACTTAGTCAAAGTAGCGCGCATAAAAAAACCGAGGTAATTGCCTCGGTTTTCTTTTACGTATTCTCAGTGTCAAAAATAAATAGAAAACTCACCAATTGGTGTCGTTGATTTTTTTGTCGAAATGCTTGTTTTCTTTTCAACTTTTAAGGTAGCATTTGGATGTTGAGGATCGTTTCCAAGTACATAAACTCGGTAATCACCGTTTTGTAATCCTTCAAAGGCAAAACTACCAGATTCATCTGTAACAACCATGTCGGAGTAAAAGGTATGATCACCATAAACGATAAATACTTCATGGTTTCCTGCCATCTGAGTGTAGCCTTGTCCATCCAATTTCCCTTGGTTTAACACATCGATGGAAAAGGATGTGGTGCCATTGTCGGCATCCGTAACTGGAATATTAGCCGAATAAATCACGTGTAAAATATCTTGTGTACGCGTCACTGTAAATGGAGCTGAACTTATGCCTGCGAGAGCAAGTTGAGTCTTTTGTGCAATGTCAACATTGGAGTCGCTGTAATTGAAAGAAACCGGAATACCTGTTCTTCCTTGTAAATGCGGGTCTGCATCTGATATCCACGTTGGATTGACATAATACACATAAAAATATTGATTGGCATTGCTGCTGTTGAGTAACCAATAATCGCCATGCTCCAATTCTGCTCCACTTGTACATAGAATGTCCATACTCTCAGCTTGACCCACACTGGCAACTTTTGTCCCTTTAACGGTACCAGTAATAATTGATGTGCCGCCAATTCCAGCGGATTTATGACAAGAAGAAAGAGCAAGGCTCATTCCGATTGAAAAGATAAGATAGGTTCGTTTCATATTAATGTTGAATAATGATTTTAACGGGTGAACTATTCGAATTGTTGAGGCGTAAAAAATAAACGCCTGAGGTAAATGTCGTTGTTTCTATGGCATGAATTTCTGAAGCGTCTATGTTCATTGTTAAAACGGTTTGACCAATAGAATTAAGTAATTCAACTTGATCATCAAGCTTTAATCCTTCTAGGTATAACAACTCATTTGTCGGATTTGGAAATACGCGGACAGCCGTTTCTGATGGAACGGTGAACCCTAGTGAATGGCAAGTGCCAAACATGTTTGCATCCATCCATGCCGTTCGCGCCAAAATCCAATTTTTCATATAGATAATTTCCTCTTGAAACGTATTACCTACGTAATTATTTGGCCAAACATAAACGCCTAAAATTGGCCAACGATTGTAATTTCTTGCAGCAGGTTCTGTTAAGAGCAAGGCCATTGAATCAATATAATGAATCAAGCTTGAATCGCTCAATATACTTGTTCTCAAGTCCGTCCATCGACAGTTTACATTGTTGGCAAAAACAGTATCCTCTAACATGCGGTTAAACCAAAATGGATTCATATTTGCACCATTGCCAGCACAAACCGAGTTAAAATTAATCTCCCAACCAGAAGTTTGTCCGCCCTGACAATAATTGGCATTTCCCCAGCCAAGATTGTAGTCCCACAAAGGACCCATTACCAATTTACCACCTTCACTAAACCGTTTCTTATGGAGGAAAGTAGAAATGCGATATCCATCAACGTTTTTTGCTATTTCATTGATTAATAAATAATCGATGAATGAATTCTCATCTGAATAAGCACGAAACCCAGTTTGTGGATCAGCAAATTGATTGCTTTTTAAAACAGTTTCCCAATTATCGACATAGGAATGGATATACGACAATTGCGTCGGATGTAAATCACTGATGTCTGGATCGTGCATTTGATAATAAATAGGACCGCTACTTGGTGCCTGGGCCGTGTAAGGAGAAGTCCAGGCAATTACTCCGCCGGCTGTAGTTTTATCAACCTTAAGAATGTATCCACCTGTCAACTGATTGTTCAATGTATCACTGTAGTTTAACGGATCGACATTCACGCGGCCTGGATTTACTTTTATGCGTTCCATGAGGACGTAAACACCAATATAAGAGCCGTTTAAAACAACTTCACACAACTTCGTGCGAGGTGCATAATGTCCCATTTCACGCCCAAGTTTGTACGTTAAAATATTTCGAAGCATGGCCTTGTCAGTGTATGGTGCATAGAGAATCCAATCGTTATCACTTGGCCAATCGAAAAGAGAAACATTGTAATTCACTGAGTCTGGTCCGCGTGTTTCTAATCCATACGACTTCATCGGGAAGGAATTGGATGATGAACCTCTTTTTTCAATGGCAATTTGACCATAAAATTCATTGTATGGATCCGATATATGGTTGATTTGATTATCGCCGTTAAAAATAATTCCCATCGTTCCGTCGATTTTCGGTTCATCGGGAATGTCCACATTGTAGGTGTCCAATACCACAATGGGAAGATTAGAACTTGTTAAAATAACTGGTGGAACAAACCATGACGGCGGTGGGCCATACGTATTCGTTGCATTGTTCACGCCAATACTGAGAAAATTACGACAAGTAAAATCGTTTGAAGAAATGGTTTGATTGTGAACTTCTACACACAAAACATTGGTGCCATTCACAAGTACACTTGAAAGCTGATTTTGCGTGAAAAATAATTGATCAGGATATTGATTCTGGTATAGTTTAGCTTCATGTGAAATGTTGGCCAATTGATTAAAACTAGGTTGACCACCACCGCTCAGTCCATTTCGGGAAACTTCAACTCCATTTAAATAAGCAACATAACCATCGTCGTAATCGAAATTCAATACCAAGCCAACAAGTTGATTGATGTTCGCAATATTGAATTCAATTCGTGTGTAAACTGAGGCTGAATTAGTTGGAATGGTCGTATTGTCATCATTGTCACCAAATCCAAATCCACCTGGACCTTGACTCCATGAACTCGCGTCAAAAGCTGGAGAAATCCATAGGGCAGAAGTCGTGGAGCTTGGAACTTTATAAGACCAAGTGCTATTGTCGTTCACCACTGTTTCCCAATGATCAAGTTGACCAAATCCAACATTGAACAGGAGACAAATCGTGATAAAAAGTGCGGAATGTAGTTTCATTATTCGAAAGTTACTGATTTCTTTTTGTTTGTGAACAAAATCCAGCAAAACCAAAGTAAAGTAAGTAGTGTTAAAAGCTGAGCAATTTGACCAATGTAATCACCATGTTTCGTGTAGAAAGTAATTTCATTCAAAATTGGAATCGAATAGTCAAAAGCTGCTTCTTTCCAATATTCGGTTTCCTTTTTGATGTGGCCGAATTCATCAAATACACCACTTTTACCTGTATTGGCAGAACGTACAACCCAACGTCTATTTTCAATAGCTCGTAAAGACGAAAACGAAAAGTGTTGCTTGTATCCTGGGGAATTACCCCACCAGCCATCGTTGGTAATAACAGCTAAAAAATTTGCTCCCTGCTTGACTTGTTTCGAAACAAATTCACCGTATATGGATTCATAACATACGATGGGAGCAATGATTGTTCCTTGATTCGATTGAAATACTTTTGGCTCTTTTTCAATACCTAAAGTTCCTGCTGTTCCTCCGTTTTCAATGGCTAGTTCTTCTAGGAATGGGAAAACATTGGAAAAAGGAATAATTTCAACACCTGGAACTAATTTGGACTTATGAATAAATAAAGGCGTTCCCTTTTTGGGGATGTAGAGAGAGCTATTATAACTTTCGTAATAAATACGCTGTGCGGGAAGATATACACTTGCCCTTGAATGTTTGTTTTCGAATAATTCCACTGTTGAAGCGCCGATCAAAAGTTCTGACTTCGTCCATTTTTTCATTTCAGACTGAATCATGGAATAAAAGGAAAGACCTTGAAGTCGCGATTCAACAAATCCTTGACTGATGGCTGTTTCAGGTCCAATAATTAAGTTAGTAGTGGAGTCAGTAACTGATTTCGCAAGCGTAAAAAATCGTTGCAGTTGTTGTTCGTTGCTCGTTCCAAGGGCAAATTTCTCGTTGTACGGATCGACATTAGGTTGAACAACGGCTACTTGGTAATGTTGACCTTTGTAAAAATGAAAAATGGGAAGATGAATCCCACTGATCACTATGGGTAAGATCAAACACAAAATTGTTCCAATCAACCATTTGTTCCATTTTTTTAGTTGACCAAAGCGAACAGATCGAATCCACATAAAAATCAATATGTTTAGCGAAAGTACCCAAACGCTACCTCCTAAAGTACCTGTGTATTCATACCATTGAATCCATGATGTGCGTACACTGAAAAAATTTCCAAGTGTCAACCATGGCCAGGATAAGTCCCAATTCTGATGAAAATACTCGAAACTGATCCAGAATGGAATCAAGGTCCAAATTACCCAATCCTTGCCAGTTCTCTTTCTGACGAAATGGAACAGAATAAATACCAGGGACATAAATAAGGTGTTCAGTACGAATGCCAACATTGCTCCAACGAAGGATGAATTGGCTACCCACCATGTAGTGCCTAGATTAAATATTAAAAAAGCAAGATAGCAATGAAGAAATAAATGCCATCCACCTTTAGATTTTTCAAGAAGGTGATCAGAAATAAGGAGTAATGGAACAAATCCTAAAAAAACGAAGGGAGTGATACTTCCAGTAAAAGGAAAAGATACGGTCAGTAGTATTCCTGAACATAGGCTCAATAAATATCGTTGTGCGCGAGAAAAGTTCATCATTTCTGTTTGAATAAAGATAGGGATTTTGAAGTTAATGAGCGAGTGAGAAATGTTTGGTCAAAAAAAAAGACCGCAATTGCGGTCTTTTCAATAGGTTCATCTATTTATTATGCGTTTGCAGTTTCAAATGGAACTACAGATACAAATGAACGATTGTCTTTTTTCTTACGGAACTCTACTAAACCATCCGTTAATGCAAACAATGTATGGTCTTTTCCAATTCCAACATTGTTTCCTGGGTGATGTTGCGTTCCTCTCTGACGAACAATAATGTTTCCAGAGATTGCAGCTTGTCCACCAAAAATTTTCACACCTAAGCGTTTGCTATGTGATTCACGACCGTTTTTCGAACTACCGACTCCTTTTTTGTGTGCCATGGTTTCTCTATTTATTCCTGAATAACAGGATGATTATGCTTTAATACTTTTAATTGTGATTGCAGTAAACTGCTGACGGTGACCGTTTCTCTTTTTGTAACCTTTTCTACGTTTCTTTTTGAAAATAATTACTTTGTCTCCTTTCACGTGATCAATTACCTCTGCGGTAACGATTGCACCTTCTATAGCTGGGGCGCCAACATTGATTTTCCCATCATTGTCAATCAACAAAACACGATCGAATTCGATTTTCGCTCCTGCCTCTGCTGCTAAACGATGTACAAAAACCTTTTGGTCTTTTTGCACCTTGAACTGCTGCCCTGCTATCTCTACAATTGCGTACATATAGCTTGTTTTTAATTTAAATTTCGCCCAAAATTGGAGGGCAAAGATACATATTTAAATTCAAATCCCAAACGATTTCTATTATTTTAAACTTTCTTGCTGTTGTTTTTTGCAGAACGATTAAAAAGGAGGTGTCCATAATTGGCTAAAATAACACCAAAAAGAACGATAAACATGGCGGAAACCTGAGTGCTTGTAATGCTTTCGTGAAAATAAGTCCCAATAAAAACAGCGACAATTGGAATCAGGTATGTTACGCTACTGGCAAATAACGCAGAGGAAGATTGAATAATTCCATTGAATAAAAAGACAGCGAATGCCGTTCCGAAAATCGCTAAAACCGCTATGGCCGCGAATCCATTCCACGCTTGTGGATGTTCTTGAAAAACGCGTGTTGTATCAAAAGAGAAAAAGCCGATGATGGATGGAATGAAAACCATTCCGAATCCGCCAGCAGCAACATGGATCGGTTTATAAGCGCTTAGTTTGAATTTAATCGTATTTAAACTCACTCCATATAATAAGGTGGCGAAAACCACAGCTAAAGAAGGGAGGACTTCTGTTTGATTTGATTGAATTCCTTGGCTATTTGTGACAAGAATGATGATGCCGCAAAACCCAATGATTGTGCCGATCAATTGGTTTCGGGAAATCGCATTGGAGAAAAATAAATAGCCAATTAATAAAGTGAAAATAGGAGTGAAGCTGTTCATGATTCCAGCTAAGCCGGAAGAAATGCGGGTTTCAGCATAAGTAAAAAGGAAGGCAGGAATAAAGTTTCCACAAACTCCCACTGTGGCGAAATAAAGTAAATCCTTTCGTGTGTTTAATTGACGAAAAACTTGAATACTGAACGGTAAAAGAACGAGTCCGGCGAGTAGCATACGCATCGTGCCAACTTGTACAGAGGTAAAGATGGTCTCGTGTTCTTCGGTAAACATCCCTTTTTTCATTAGAATGAAAGAACTCCCCCAAATGCAAGCGAGAAGCCCAAGTAAAAACCAACTTTTAATATTGCCTTTCATGGGACAAAAGTACACATTATTTCAGGCTTCGAATTGTGTATAAAAGAGAGAAATGAACAGTGTGTTAAAAAGTCTCCCACATATTCCCACAAATGAAAGTTATCTATTGTAGATAAAGGGAAATATTCATTTATATTTTGTTAAAAACGAAACATTAAATACCTTTGAACGTTAGAAGTTATTAACATTTAAAAATCCAGTGGTAAAAAGTGGTAGAAATCCACTAATTTTACCCATTATAAAGCTATGGCAGGATTAGTAGGAGAATTTGAAGTGAAATTGGATGAAAAAGGCCGATTTCTTTTGCCTTCCGGATTACGGAAGCAACTTCCTCCTGCGTCCCAGCGAGATTTCATGTTGAATAAAGGATTTGAAGATTGCTTGACACTTTACCCGCTTTCTGATTGGGAGAAGATTAGTGCGAAGCTCTCTAAATTGAATTTATTCAAACCGCAAAATCGGATGTTCTTTCGTTTGTTCCATCAAGGTGCAAAACAATTGGCATTAGATAATGCGGGAAGACTTTTAATTCCAACTGCTCATATGGAGCGAGTGGGATTGGTTTCGGAAGTAATGCTTATTGCATACAATGACCGAATTGAAATCTGGGACAAATCCAAATACTTCAATATGATTGAAGGAAGCATGGCTGATTTCGCTGATTTAGCGGATGAAGTAATGGGTGATTTGGACAATGGAGAATAATACAGACTATCACATACCGGTTCTTTTTCAAGAAAGCATAGATGCCTTGGATATTCGTCCAAATGAAATCTATGTGGATGTAACTTTCGGTGGAGGCGGTCATTCGCGTGCGATCTTTCAACGATTGAATGCAGATGGACAATTAATTGTTTTTGATCAAGATGCCGATGCAAAGAAAAATGCTTGGACAGCACCTAATTTTCATTTTGTCGCGGCAAATTTCGCCTTTTTAAAAAATCATTTACAACTGCTCAGATTCCCGAAAGTCAATGGTATTTTAGCGGATCTAGGTGTTTCCTCTCATCAATTTGATACAGGAGAACGTGGATTTTCAATCCGTGAAAGTGCTCCGCTAGATATGCGCATGAACCAACAGTCTGGGAAATCTGCTTTTCATGTGGTGAATGAATACGAGGAACACGAACTAATCAGAATCTTTCGCAATTATGGTGAATTGAAAAATGCACGTGCTATTGCGGCTGAAATTATTCGCAAACGTTCGGATGGCACTATTCAAACAACGGGTGATCTGATGCATTTATTAAATCGCTTCGCTCCTAAATTCAAAGAACATAAATTTTATGCGCAAGTTTTTCAAGCGATAAGAATTGAAGTCAATCAGGAATTACAAGTCTTGGAAGATATGCTGAGTCAGGCGGCTGATGTATTAGCCCCAGGCGGACGACTCGTGGTGATTTCTTACCACTCACTAGAGGATCGACTCGTGAAAAACTTCATGAAACGTGGTTCTTTCTCTGGTGAAATTGAAAAAGATTTTTTTGGAAATGTTCAAAAACCTTTTACGGAAGTTGTTCGACATCCCATCGTTTCAACTGACGAAGAAAATGAGCGAAATCCACGGGCTAGAAGCGCGAAATTAAGAATTGCTGTCAAGAATGCATGAGGATGAATACATAGTAGGTGGAACAGCGCCAAAGTCGGAAAAACCGAAGGCTTCGAAAGGTGAAAAACGCACGTCGAAAGCTTCTGCTTTTTCTCAGATTTTAAATGGTGATTTTCTAACCAAAGAATTCGTGCTGAATAATTTGAATTACATTTTTTTCATCATGTTTTTGTTGATTTTACTCGTGGCAAAAGGCTACTACGGAAAACAAGTGAATAAAGATTTGGATAACGCTCAGAAGGAACTCGATCAAAATGCAGCAGAATTTATTGAAGCAAAAGCACGCTTAGAATTACGCACGAGAAGATACAAATTAGCAGAAAAATTGGAGAAAAGAGGCGTGAAAGAAACCAAAAACGCTACGAAAGTCATTCGATTGAAAAGAAAAACAAATGAGTAAGGATCTAGATAAAAAATATTTATATCGTCGTGCCTTTACGATCTACTTCACGTTCGTGTTGTTGATCCTCGTTGTGCTCTATTCGACCTTGAAATTGCAAATCGAAGGAAGAAAAACGCTGTTCGATGATGTTGATGAAAAGTTACCTGTTCGCACCGTTAAACGCGTTCCTCGAATGGGTGAAATTCTCGATATGAACGGAATCCCACTCGTTACATCAGTGACGTTTTATGATATTCACATGGACCCAACTGTTGTTGATCAGAAAGTGTTCGACTCTGAATTGGCTGAACTCGCTGCCGGACTTCATCGCATGTATCCGGATAAATCGGCTCGTGAATACGAGGACGATATTCGTAAAGCGCGTGAAAATAAATCTCGTTACTTGTTGATTCGCAAACGCGTGACAAATGATGAGCGTAAGATGTTGAACAAATTGCCCATTTTTAATTTAGGCCAAATGAAAGGTGGGATCATTGACAACGAAGAAACCATCCTTCGAAAAAAACCTTACGGGAATTTATTGAGCCGTACCTTAGGATATTACAAACTCGAAGAAGAAGGTAAAAAAATCAAGGAATATAAAGTCGGAATTGAAGGGGCATTTTACCACTACCTGAAAGGAGAAGACGGAGAAGAATTAGAACAACGCATCTCTTCCGGATGGAAAAAAACGGGGAAAATCATTAAGGATGCGGTCGAAGGAGCAAATGTGATTACAACCATCGATAAAGAAATTCAAGAAGTTGCACACTCTGAACTTGAAAAGCAAATGCTTTACATGGACGCTGAAGTAGGCTGTGTAATTGTCATGGATGTTAAAACTGGATTCGTTCGCGCGATTGCCAATTTAACGAAGCAGAAAAAAGGTGGCTATTCAGAATCCTACAATTTTGCCATTGGACATGCTGAAGTACCAGGTTCTACTTACAAGCTAGCTTCCTTAATGGCCGGATTGGAAGATGAAAAGTTCAAAATCACTGACAAAGTAAATGCAGGAGGATCATATTTTATTGCTGGTGCAAAACTGACAGATTCCAATCATGGGATGGGTTATGGAACCATTACCATCAAAAAGGCGTTTGAAAAATCTTCGAATGTGATTGCTCAAATCATGTATCGTGCCTATCGTTCGGAGCCAGAGAAATTCTTGGATCGTTTGGCACAATTTGGATTAAAAGATAAATTGGGCATCGATCTGGTTGGTGAAAAAACACCTTTTGTTCCAAAGCCAGGAACACCTGGTTGGTCTGCCATGTCCGTTCCTTGGATGTCAATTGGATACGAACTCAAACAATCTCCGTTGCAAACATTGGCATTCTACAATGCAGTAGCCAATAATGGAACCTTGGTTCGTCCTCAATTTGTGCAACAAATCATGCGTTCCGGACGTGTGGTTAAAACGTTCAAGCCAATCGTTCTTCGAGAGCAAATCTGTTCAAAAAGCACACTCTTCACCATGAAAGAATGCTTAGAAGGTGTGATGATCAATGGAACTGGACATGATTTAAAAAGTTCCTTTTTTACGATTGCGGGAAAAACGGGAACGGCAAAATTAATGGGTGAAAATAAACAATTCAACGACGAAAAAATGAGTTTCTATCAAGCGTCCTTTGTTGGTTATTTCCCTGCAAACAAACCAATTTATTCCTGTATTGTGGTGATTTCAAAACCACGCAGAGAGTATTATGGAGCACGTGTTTCAGGAACCGTTTTTGCGGAAATCGCGAATAAAGTATATGCCTCAGCTTTACAATACCATCGTGCGGTAAACTCCAAGCGTGCGGTAAAATCAACGGAATTACCGAAAGTTAAAGTTGCCGCAAACAGAGATGTGACGCAAATTTTAAAAGCGTTTAATCTGCGCTATCAATTAAACAATGATACCGAGTGGATTGAATCGGATACGTTGAAGGGATCTATCCACCTCAATCGTAAAAAAGAAGGGAAAAAGTTAGTTCCTGATGTCATAGGAATGACAGCGAAAGACGCCATTTATTTACTAGAATCTGCTGGGATGATTGTCAAACTTCAAGGTAAAGGAACTGTTCGTTCTCAATCCATCAAATCTGGTCAATCCTTAGTTAAAGGACAACTCATTAAAATCACATTGAATTAATATGAAAACGCTTTCCAACATACTCAAACAAACTTCCTTTGAAATCCAACAGGGGAATTTGATGATGGAAATTTCATCCTTGACTTTCGATTCTAGAAAAGCCATCGATGGTAGCGCATTTATTGCCATTGTTGGAACCGTAGCGGATGGACATCAATACGTGAATGCTGCTTATGACCTCGGTTGTCGTGCATTTATTGTTGAACAGAATATCGCTCTTCCATCGGATGCAACCATAATTAAGGTGCCTAAAACGGATATCGCTTTAGCTGATATTGCATGTGCCTTCTATGATTATCCTTCCAGCAAAATTAAATTGGTTGGGATTACAGGTACAAACGGAAAAACAACAACAACAACACTTTTACATGATTTATTTTCTGATCTTGGGTATAAAAGTGGATTAATTTCGACGGTCGTAAATAAAATCGGAATCGAAGCAAGTCCATCTACTCACACGACACCTGATCCAATTCGTTTGAATGAATTGCTGCGAAATATGGTGGACCAAGGTTGTTCCCATTGTTTCATGGAGGTGAGTTCACATGCGATTCATCAACAAAGAATTCATGGAATTACGTATGCCGGAGCGGTGTTTACTAACATCACTCACGATCATTTAGATTACCACAAAACCTTTGCGGAATATATCCGTGTGAAAAAACAATTTTTCGACGATCTTGAAGTTGGAACCTTTGCATTAATTAATGGTGATGATCGAAATGGTTCCGTCATGCTTCAAAATACGAAAGCGGATAAAAAATCATTTGCGCTAAAATCCCCTGCCGATTTCAAAGGAAAGGTACTCGAAAATGAAATTTCTGGATTAATCATGACCATCAATCAAGTAGAATTATGTTCTCGTTTGGTGGGAGAATTTAATGCGTACAATTTACTTGCGGTATACGGTGTAAGCTTATTGCTTGGATTAGATCCCATGGAAATTCTAACAGGGATGTCCAAACTCGCTTCTGTTGAAGGTAGATTTCAATACATTCGAAGTCAAGGTGGTGTAACAGCCATTATTGATTATGCACATACTCCGGACGCACTTGAGAATGTATTGAATACCATTTCAGCAATCCGCAAGGATGGTCAGAAAGTGATTTCAGTTGTCGGTTGTGGCGGAGATCGTGACCGTGAAAAACGTCCGGTGATGGCAACCATCGCTGTGAAAAAAAGTCAACAAGTCATCTTGACTTCGGACAATCCACGCACCGAAGATCCGATGAAAATTCTTCAAGATATGGAAGCAGGATTGACCGACGAATCACGCAGTTTGGCACTAACAATTGTCGATCGTGCGCAGGCCATCAAAACAGCCATCATGTTCGCACAACCAGGTGATATTGTTTTAATCGCTGGAAAAGGACATGAGAAATACCAGGAAATCCAAGGTGTGAAACACGACTTTGATGATTTCAAACTGACACAAGAATTTTTTAATCAATTGAAAAAATAAGCAGATGCTATACTATTTATTCGACTATCTCGATACGTTAAATTTTCCAGGAGCAGGATTGTTTCATTATATCTCTTTCCGCGCAGGATTGGCCTTGATTTTTTCGTTGATTGTATCCATTGTTATTGGTAAAAAAATCATCGTCAAACTAAGACAACAACAAATCGGTGAAACCGTTCGCGATCTTGGATTGGCAGGACAATTGGAAAAATCTGGAACGCCAACGATGGGAGGAATCATCATTCTTGCGGCTATTTTAATTCCGGTTATTTTATTCGCAAAACTCCACAATATCTATGTGATCACAATGATTCTTGCCACCGTTTGGCTCGGACTCATCGGCTTTTTGGATGACTACATCAAAGTGTTTAAGAAAAACAAAGAAGGATTAAAAGGCACCTTTAAAGTGATTGGTCAAATTGGAGTTGGTTTAATTGTTGGCTGCATACTTTATTTTTCAGATGATGTGGTCGTTCACAAACGCGTAGCTTCTAATTATCAATTACAAGCGGATGAGAAATTCGTGACGCACTTGCATGTTCAAAACGAAGGAGAGCATTTCAAATGGATTAAAACGGATGATATGACGACAACCATTCCGTTTATTCGAGGCAATGAATTTAATTACAACTGGTTGATTGGTGATTGGCAGAAATCGTATGGATGGTTATTGTTTATTCCGATTGTCATATTTATCGTGATTGCTGTTTCGAATGGTGCGAACATGACCGATGGATTGGATGGATTAGCAACGGGAACATCGGCAATTGTAGGAATTGCTCTAGCTGTGCTGGCTTATGTTAGTTCGCATGCCAATTTCGCAGATTACTTAGGTGTGATGTACATTCCAAACGCAGAAGAACTCGTGATTTTCATCGCCGCCTTCGTTGGCGCATGTATTGGATTTCTTTGGTATAATTCATTTCCAGCTCAGGTTTTTATGGGAGACACAGGAAGTTTGGCTTTGGGTGGAATCATTGCTGTTTTTGCCATTGCCATTCGCAAAGAACTGTTAATTCCCGTTTTATGTGGGATTTTCTTAATTGAGAATTTGTCCGTAATGCTCCAAGTGGGTTATTTCAAATTCACTAAAAAACGATTCGGGGAAGGACGACGCATCTTTTTAATGGCACCCCTTCACCATCACTATCAGAAAAAAGGAATCCATGAAGCGAAAATCGTTTCTCGTTTCTGGATTGTAGCAGTTTTATTAGCAGTTGTAACCATTGTAACCTTGAAATTAAGATAATCGTGAGCAACGCAACGAAAAATATGGTGATTCTTGGCGCTGGTGAATCTGGTGTTGGAGCGGCTGTTTTGGCGGTTCAAAAGGGATGGCATGTTTTTGTTTCAGATCGCTCCGAAATCAAGGAAGAATTTCAAGTTGAACTTACCAAGTTGGGTGTTCAGTGGGAACAGGGGATGCACACCATGACGCAAATTTTATCTGCGGATCTAATCATCAAATCGCCGGGAATTCCAGAGAAAACACCGGTAATGAAAGCGATTCGTGAAAAAGGAATAAAGGTGATTTCAGAAATTGAGTTCGGTGGATATTATTCGAAGGGAAAGACCATTTGCATCACAGGAAGCAATGGAAAAACAACGACCAGTATGCTCACACACCATATCTTGAAAAAGGCAGGAATGGATGTTGGACTCGCTGGCAATGTTGGCTACAGTTTTGCGAAGCAAGTAGCAGAAGGAGATCATGAGTGGTATGTGATTGAATTGAGTTCTTTTCAACTTGATGATATGTATGATTTTCATGCGAACATCGCCATTTTGACCAATATTACACCTGATCATTTGGATCGCTACGAGTACCAAATGCAAAATTATGTGGATTCAAAATTCCGCATTGTACAAAATCAAACAAACGAAGATTGGTTCATCTTTAACGCAGATGATCCCATCATTTTAAGTGAAATGAAAAAAAGAACACCATCCGTACAACTAGCTCCCTTTTCTTTGAAAGAGGAACAAATCATCGGTGGATACGCAACAAACAAACAACTAACAATCAATATAAACCAACAATTTGCCATGTCAATACATGAATTAGCTTTAAAGGGTAAGCACAATACCCAAAACGCTCTTGCCGCAGGGATCGCAGCGAGATTAGTTGAAATCCGTAAGGATATTGTACGCGAAAGTTTAGAGGATTTCACAAATGTGGAACACCGTTTGGAATTTGTTGCGAAAGTAAATGGAATCGAATTCATTAATGATTCCAAAGCAACCAATATTAACTCTGCATGGTTTGCTCTCGAAAGCATGGAAAGACCAACTGTATGGATTGTTGGTGGCGTAGATAAAGGGAATGATTACAGTGAATTGACGGCACTTGTTCGAGAAAAAGTAAAAGCAATTGTTTGCTTGGGTGAGGACAATCAAAAAATCATCGAAGCTTTTTCTGGCATTGTCGAAACAATTGTTGAGGCAAAATCAGCAGTGGAAGCGGTGGCTTATGGTTATCGTTTGGCTCAAAAGGATGAAACAGTTTTGCTTTCTCCTGCATGTGCGAGTTTTGATTTGTTCGAGAACTATGAAGACCGAGGAAATCAATTTAAACAAGCAGTTCGAATGCTCTAATAAGGATTATTCCTGATGCACGATAAACGCCTACATATTGAACAACATGCGATTGGTGATGCTTTGCGTAAACCAAAGGAATCTTCCATTCGTGCACATGGAAAACTGAAAGGACTGGATGTTTTTTCATGGATGCAACCAGATCAAACTGCTTTGGTGAATTTCATGGAATCCATTCCTACGCCTATTATTTGGGTGGGAAATCCAGCTGAAATGGAGGCGGTACTGAGCGCACATCCAGATTTGGCTTCGAAAATTCAAAGTATGCTTGCTTATGGTGAAAATCGAACTGGTTTTATGTTGGAAAACGAGTTCGTGGATATTCAAGCCTTACTTAATGGACTCATGTCCGAATTAAAATCATCAGGAACACTTTTATTCACGTGTACAGAAAATGACAGTGAATACGTTGCATTGAAAATTGTTGCTTACTTGAACTTAGTACAACTCATATGAGAGAATATTTAAAATACTTAAAAGGCGATCCTGTCATTTGGATAATTACCATCCTAATGATGTCTTTTTCGTTGGTTACGGTGTATAGTTTTGTGCCAATTCTCGTTAAAATTGAGGGTGGTTCCCCGTTTCAATATTTATTCAAACATTTAATTTATGTGGTCATTGGATTTGCTTCCATGTTCGTGATCCATCGGTTGAATTCAAAGTATATTAGTCAATTAGCGAAGTTTTCTTACTACTTGGCCATTACATTAATGCTCTTCACAGTATTTTTTGGAACGGAAGTAAATGGTGCTGGAAGATGGATTCAGATTCCATTTGTGAAGTTAACTTTCCAATCATCCGATTTTGCCAAATTGGCTTTGATTATTTATGTCAGTCGACTATTGGTGAAAAAGAAGGATAAATTGAATAGTTGGAAGGAAGGTATTTTTCCGCTTCTTGTTCCAATTGGAGTCATTTGTGCACTGATTGTGAAAGATAATTTTTCCACAGCTGCGATGCTCTTTTTACTTTGTATGGCTTTACTTTACATTGGACGCGTTCCATGGGGTAAATTATTTGCCATGGCTGGAGCTGGAATCGCAATGGCAGCCTTAGCAGTGATGTTTCATGTGGCATTTCCGGAAGTTGGATTGTTACCTCGTTACGACACATGGAAGAATCGTTTGTTGAATCGAATGGATTCTGATTCACAAGATATAAAAACTGCTCAAGCAAATGCTCAAGCAAAAAATGCCCAATTGGCCATTCACGTTGGATCTCTTTTTGGACAGGGTGTTGGAGATGGAAAATTAAAAGAATATTTACCTGAAGCTTACGCCGATTTTTACTTTGCCACTTTTGTGGAAGAATTTGGATTTCTGATGGCTGCGTTTCTAGCCTTGTTGTATTTAATCTTGCTTTATCGAATCATCAAAATCGCCTTAAAAACTTCGGATCCTTTTCAATCCTATGTTTCATTGGGAATTGGCATTCATTTGTTGACGCAAGCAAGTATTAACATGCTCGTTTGTACAGGCGTATTTCCGGTAACGGGTCAAAACATGCCGTTCCTAGCGATGGGTGGTTCTGCATTGATCATGGCGTGTGTTTCCATTGGTGTCATTCAAGCATTCGCAAAAGATTTAGAAAAGGATAAAGATTCAGCTTCTTTCGCAGAAGCATAAAAATAAAACGTATGCACATTCAACGAGTGATAATTTCAGGTGGCGGTACAGGTGGACACATATTTCCAGCGGTAGCAATTGCGGATGAAATCAAACGTCGAAATCCTGAAGTACAGATTTTATTCGTTGGCGCTTTGGGTAAAATGGAAATGGAAAAAGTTCCGCAAGCAGGTTATGAAATTGTTGGATTACCAATTGCTGGATTTCAACGAAAATTAAGCCTTTCAAATTTTATTTTACCGTTTAAATTGCTTAAAAGTTTGTGGAAAGCTCGAAGTGTGGTGAAAAAATTTAATCCACAATTGGTGATCGGTGTTGGGGGGTATGCAAGTGGTCCAACGTTGCAAATGGCGAACATGCTTGGAATTCCAACCTTAATTCAAGAGCAGAATTCATACCCTGGTAAAACAAATCAACTGCTGGCGAAAAAAGCAGGTAAAATTTGCACGGCTTACAGTGGAATGGAACAATTTTTTCCGGCTGAAAAAATCATTCAAACAGGAAATCCGGTGCGTAATTTGGTGTCTCAAAAACCGGAAATGTTAGGAGAGGCGCAGGCCTTTTTTCACTTAGATCCAACCAAAAAAACAATCTTAATCATTGGTGGAAGTTTGGGCGCAAGAACACTCAATGAAAGTTTATTGCAGCATGCAGAACTTGTGGTAAATTCAACTGTGCAAATCATCTGGCAATGTGGTAAAAATTACTTGAGTCTGATGGAGGAACAATTAAATTCTGAATATAAATCAGCAATTCAAGTTCACGCATTCATTCAACGCATGGATTTAGCTTATGCTGCGGCAGATGTCATTATTTCTCGTGCAGGAGCATTGTCCGTTTCAGAATTAACCTTAATTGGTAAACCATGTATTTTGGTTCCTTCACCGAATGTAGCGGAGGACCATCAAACGAAAAATGCCATGGCTTTGGTGAAACAAGATGCGGCGGTTTTAGTGCGTGACACAGAAGCCAAAGAAACGCTGTTTCCGAAAGCAATTGCACTATTGAATGACTCGAATGCTTGTGAACAATTAGCCAAATCGATAAAAAGTTTAGCCAAACCAAATGCAACGATAGAAATTGTCGATGCATGCGAATCCATTCTCTAATTATGCAACAATTTAATCAATTCAAAAGCGCATATTTTATTGGTATTGGTGGGATAGGAATGTCAGCCTTGGCGCGCTATTTCAAACATCAAGGTTTAGCGGTTGGTGGATATGATAAAACCCCAAGTCCATTGACGGAACAATTGGAGGAAGAAGGATGCCAAATTCATTTCGACGATTGGAATGAGCAAATTCCAAGTGCATTTTCTGATCAATCGAATACCTTGGTGATATATACCCCTGCAATTAAGGAGCTTGGTGAGTTGAGTTATTTCAAAACGAATGGATTTACCTTACTGAAACGCGCTGAAGTTTTGGGAATGTTAACACGTCAATCGAAAGGATTGTGTGTGGCAGGCACACACGGAAAAACAACAACAAGTTCCATGCTGGCCTTTATTTTGGATCAATCTACTTGGAAGTGCAACGCATTTTTAGGGGGAATCGCTTCCAATTTTCAATCGAATCTCGTCTTGACGGATCAAAGTGAGTTCACGGTGATTGAAGCAGATGAATTTGATCGTTCGTTCTTGCATTTATCACCTTTTGCGTCCATTATAACGGCGGCAGATCCAGATCATTTGGACATTTATGGCACAGCTGAACAATTCAAAGAAGGATTTCGTCAATTTGCTATGAAATTGGACCCTCAAGGTATTTGTTTGCAAAAAGAAGGATTGGATTTACAGACCTTGGGAACTTCCTATACGTATGCGGTGAATTCTGAGACAGCTGACTATTCAGTGTCGAATTTTTCTTGGAAAAATGGCTTTCTGTGTGGTGATATTCGCTTGAAAAATAGCTGGTGGAGAGCGGTTGAATTTGGCTTACCTGGAATACACAATGCGGAAAATGCCTTGGCTTGCACTGGCTTACTTCATGAATTAGGCATGGATGAAAAACAGATCCGTTCCGGACTAAAAAACTTTCGAGGCGTTAAAAGACGATTTGAATACATTGTTCGGACAGAAAACCTGATTTACATTGATGATTACGCTCATCATCCTCAGGAAATTAAAGCGCTTGTCAGTTCTGTGCGCTTGCTGTATCCGGGAAAGAAAATCACGGGTGTTTTTCAACCACATTTGTTTTCTCGCACAAAAGATTTTGTGGATGATTTTGCCAAAGAATTATCTGAATTAGATGAATTAATCTTGATGCCCATTTATCCAGCTCGTGAAGAACCTATGCTTGGAGTGAATAGTGATTGGCTATTGTCGAAATGTCAAAATAAACTGAAATCAGTTAAAAAACCGAGCGAGGTACTATCTGCTTTGAGTCAATTCGAGGAGGGAGTACTCTTGACAATCGGAGCGGGGGATATTGATCGACTGGTCACGCGTATTCAAGAATTACTAACCATAAATCTTGCTGATTGACATGAAAAAATGGATGAAAATTAGCTTGTGGATCCTCGTTTCAGCTGGAGTCATTGTTATCTTGAATTTTGCTTATCAAGCAGAACAGAAAAGAACAATTGAATCACTTGATGTTTCGATTCATGTGGAAGGAGATGCATTTTTAACGGAACCGGAATTATTGGATCGCTTGAAATTGCATCGCTTGATTGAAAAAAACCAAGAAGTTGGAAAGTTAAACATTCGAAAAATAGAGTATTTAATTGCAAATATGCCGGAAGTGAAGCATGTGAAGGTGTTTAAATGCATTGGAAATAAGTGGAATATACAATTGGAATTAAGAAAACCAATCGCACGTATTTTTAATAAATCGGGGCAAAGTTTTTACCTAGATGAAGATGGATTTTTAATGAATCGATCGAATTTACATACGGCTAGAGTATTGGTTTTTTCTGGCTTCATTAAAGATCGATTTTCCCCAAATTCTATCTTTAAAATTATTAACAACGATTCCTTGAAAAGTATTCGAAATTTAGATGATATCTATCGAATTTCAAATTATGTTTGTAATGATCCAATATTGCATAAATTAATTGGTCAAGTTTACCGTGAAAAAAACGGAGACTATGTACTAATTCCTATTGTGGGTGATCAAAAAATCAATCTCGGAACTGCCAATTCGGAAGATGACGTGAAAGATAAATTTGATCGATTGTTGGATTTTTATAATGAAGCCATGCCTTACGAAGGTTGGGAGAAATATAGCGAAATAAGTGTAAAGTATGAAGGACAAATCGTTTGTAGAAAAAGAGCCAACTAGTGAAGTGAAGCGCAGCAAGATTGTCGTTGGTCTAGATATTGGGACAACGAAAATTGCTTGTTTTGTGGGACGTAAAAACGAACACAATAAAATTGAGATCGTTGCCATGGGGAAAAGTGAATCCCTTGGTGTGATGCGTGGAGTGGTTTCTAATATCGAACGTACTGTTCAATCCATTACTTCTGCTGTAGAGCTTACGCAATCTTCTGTTGAAGGAGATTTGAAAATTAAAAATGTGAATGTAGGTATTGCTGGACAACACATCAGCAGTATGCAACATAGAGGGATGTACACGCGTCGTGATGCGCAAGGGGAAATCACTCAAAACGATATCGATGCGTTTATTGACGATATGTATCAATTGGTCATGACTCCTGGTGAGGAAATTATTACCGTGATTCCACAAGAATACATCGTTGATGGCGAACGTGGAATTAAGGATCCAATTGGAATGGGTGGAGTTCGTTTAGAAGCAAATTTCCATATCATTACAGGTCAAATCAACAATGTGAAAAACATTAAACGTTGCGTTGATCGTGCTGGATTGAATTTCAAAGAAATTATTTTGGAACCCATTGCATCAGCGGAAGCGGTTTTAAGTGATGAAGAAAAAGAGGCAGGTGTTGTATTGGTCGATATCGGTGGAGGAACGACCGATGTTGCCATTTTCCAAGATGGATTGATTCGTCATACGGCGGTGATTCCATTTGGTGGAAATGTCATTACGGAGGATATCAAAGAAGGATGTCGCATCATGCACCGTCATGCGGAATCATTAAAAGTGCGTTTTGGTAGTGCTTTGGCTTCTGAAAGCAAAGAAAACGAAGTGGTGTGTATTCCAGGTTTACGTGGACGCGAACCAAAGGAAATTACCTTGAAAAATTTGGCAAGTATTATCCAAGCTCGTATGGAGGAAATCATCGAATTGGTGAATTTCGAAATTAAAAACTCCGGCTATTCAAAGAAAATCATTGGTGGAATTGTTGTAACAGGTGGTGGTGCCCAGTTAAAGCACTTAACTCAATTGTTTGAATACATGACTGGCTTAGATACGCGCATTGGATTGCCAACTGAGCACTTAGCCAATACAAATGATTTAGAAAAATTTGCAAGTCCAATGTACTCTACTGGTATTGGACTCGTATTAAAAGGATTCGAAGCGGCTGAAAAATCAGGCCTAGACTTTCTTCCGAAAAAAGAAGAAGAGTTGGTGAAAACGATTCAAACACCTAGAACACATTCCAAACCAGGAAGAGATGGTGGATTCTTGAAGAAAATAAGACAATCAGTAGGGGAATTTTTTGATGATAAAGATTAATAGAAAAAATGATGGATATGGAATTTGACTTACCAAAAATGGGAGCAGCAATGAATAATGCAGACTCAATCATCAAAGTCATTGGTGTTGGAGGAGGTGGTTCAAATGCTGTCAATCACATGTTCTTACAGGGAATTGTAGGTGTTGATTTTATCGTATGTAATACGGATCGTCAAGCCTTGGATATTTCTCCTGTTCCACACAAAATTCAGTTAGGTCCAAACTTAACAGAAGGAAGAGGAGCTGGAATGATTCCTGAAATGGGCATGAATGCAGCAATTGAAAACATCGAAGAAATTCGTGAAATTCTGTCAAAGAATACGAAAATGGTATTTGTGACAGCTGGAATGGGTGGTGGAACTGGAACAGGTGCTGCACCAGTAATTGCACAAGTGGCGAAAGATTTAGGGATTTTAACGGTTGGAATCGTTACTGTTCCGTTTAACTTCGAAGGAAGAAAACGTCGTCAACAAGCTGAAGAAGGATTAGATAAAATGCGCCAAAACGTAGATACTTTGTTGATTATCAACAATGAGCGTTTACGTGATTTTGGAAAAAATATGTCACTATCAAGCGCGTTCTCTCACGCAGATAACGTATTGACTGTAGCTGCGAAAGGAATTGCAGAAGTAATTTCTGTAACAGGAACCATTAACGTGGACTTCAATGATGTAAATACAGTATTGCGAAATAGTGGTCAAGCCATTATGGGAAGTGCGATTGCAGAAGGTGAAGACCGAGCGATTGTTGCTGTGAAAGAGGCCTTGACTTCTCCATTGTTAAACGATAATGACATCAATGGTGCAAGTTATGTATTGTTAAACATCACTTACGGAGATAAGGAAGTGATGATGGATGAAATTACTGAAATCACTGATTATATTCAAGATGCTGCCGGTGCAACTGCTGATGTTATTTGGGGTCATGGATATGATGCCACTTTGGGTGAAAAATTATGTATTACCTTAATTGCAACCGGATTTTCTTCATCCCCAATTACGGGTTTTGAGAAAGCTCCAGAGCGCAAGATCGTCGCTTTGGAGGATGAACACAGAAAAGAGATTGTTAGTCCGCTTGAGTCTCCTGTTCAACACACAACGATCCAAAGTGAAATTACCCAAGAACCTTTCTTAAAAGCGGAAGATACGGTGCTTCATCAAGCTCCGGTGTCGGCTCCAGTGGTAACTCCTATCAATGTGGTAGAAACCCCAATCGTGGAACCTACACGTTACGTATTGGATGAGCCAACGGTCAATGAAGTCGTGACGCATCAATTAGATGAAGTGGTAACTCCGGTTTCTGAAATGCCCGCTTTTGATGTAGAAACTTCATTCAATCACATTGAAGAGGAAGAAAATGCATTCACATGGGATGTGATGGATGTGAATACGAACGTGGAAGAAGAGATCGTTTATCAAGCGCCAGTTCAACCTGTTTCAGAGGTGAAAGAACCTGAAATGATTGTTCGACATCTGTTAGAAGATGACTCTGAAGAACGAATGAGCATCGAACCTGCGAAACGTATCCTTTCTCCGGAAGAACAACAACGTAAAACACAAGAGCGCGTTTCTCGCATTCAAGAATATACGGCAAAATTGAAGAAAGCAGAAGGAATTCTAGAATTTGAAAATGAGCCAGCTTTTGTTCGTCGCAATATTAGCATTCAACAGTCAACACCGAGTACTGAAGAACATTTTTCTCGCTTCGGATTGTCTCAAGATGAGGAAGGACGCGTTGGACTAAGAAGTAATAATTTCTTACATGATAATGTTGACTAATGGGATTCACAGAACAAATTAATGAGGACATCAAAAAAGCAATGCTAGCGAAAGAAAAAGAAAAGTTAGCTGCTTTGAGAGATATTAAATCCAAATTACTGTTGGAAGCTACTTCAGGAAATGGTGAAGTGAGTGAAGAGACGGCTGTTAAAATATGCCTGAAACTGCACAAGCAACGTATGGAAACGTACGATTTATACGTGGCTCAAAATCGTCAAGACTTGGCTGATGATGAGTTGTTTCAAGCGAAAATCATTGAGGCATATTTGCCAAAGATGATGAGCGAGGAGGAAGTGAAAGCAGAAGTTGCTGCAACGATCCAAGCGGTAGGCGCATCAGGACCTCAAGATATGGGAAAAGTGATGGGCGTATTAAGTGGAAAACTTGCGGGTAAAGCGGATGGTAAATTGATCGCTGCTCTTGTGAAAGAAATGTTAGCGAATTAAGAATAACAAACAACAATCAATGAAAAACGCATCGCATGGTGCGTTTTTCTTCGTTTATACAAGATAAGTAAAATGAAATCGATCTTAGCGGAAACAATACGTGCCTACAATCAAAAGGGATGGTCACCAGCCACTTCTACCAATTATTCGTTTGTCGAAAATGGTGAAATCTGGGTCTCACGTTCTGGTGTAGATAAAGCTACTTTTCAAGCGGATGATTTTATTTTAATCGATGAAAATGGTGTCGTTCAAGCGCCTTTTGAAGGAGTGAAACCATCTGATGAAGCATTGATTCACACCATGATTTATCGTTTGTTTCCAGAAGCAAAAGTGATTTTACACAGCCACTCAAAACATCCGGTGTTGATTTCTCGAAAATTTGCGAACGTTTTTTCAGTGGAAAATTTTGAATTGCAAAAAGGCTTCGCTGGTGTTCAAACCCATGCCTGTCAAGTGAACATTCCAATTGTTGAAAATGCACAGGACATGTCCTACTTTGAGCAAGTACTCTCAGAAAGAAAAGAAGAATTGAAACATCATTGTTTTATCATTCGTCAACACGGGACCTACGCTTGGGGAAAAAATTTATTCGAAGCGAAAAGACATTTGGAAACCTTGGATTATCTTTGTGAATGTGAATTACATCCTTACTAATGGCCATTTTATCGATCCCCAATAAGCAAATTCAACTAACTGATTCTTCGGATATCCGTAGCTTCATGAATCAACGTGGAATTTACTTTGATCAATGGTTCTGTGATGTCGTTTTTGATGATTCCGCAACTGCTGAAGAAATTCTTCAGGCCTATCAAAAGGATTTAAAACCATTTATGGAAAAAGGAGGATATCAAACGGCTGATGTCATTTCGATCAATCGCTTAACCGAGAATTATGAGGCAATTCGTGCTAAATTTCTAGCTGAACATACTCATTCCGAGGATGAAATTCGATTTTTTGTGGATGGCCAAGGATTATTTTGGTTTCATCTCGAAGGCGAAGACGTATTCAACTTATTGTGTGAACGTGGTGATTTAATTTCCGTTCCAGCCGGAACAAAACATTGGTTTGATGCTGGAGAAACAAATCCGTTTGTTAAAGCCATTCGGATTTTTATCGATATGTCCGGTTGGGTGCCGCATTACACGCAATCTGGAAAAGAACAAGAATTTATAGCATTTAATTTCCCTAAACGTGGATAGTCAGATTAAGTATATTTTAAGTGATATTGAAGGAACAACGTCCTCCATTTCGTTCGTCCTTGATGAGTTGTTCCCCTATTTTAGAGAGCACATTCATGAATTGCCGAAAATGGCACAGGTGAGTGAAGTGAAAGAATCTTTTGCGCAAGTCATCAACTTGGTGAAAGAGGAGGAGGGAAAAAACATCACCACAACGGAAGAAGTGATTGCTTATTTAGATCAATGGAGTCGTGAAGATCGCAAGGTGACTCCTTTGAAAACGCTTCAAGGATTTGTTTGGAAGAAAGCCTACGAAGAAGGAGCGATTAAAGGACATGTTTACGACGATGTTCCAACGTGTTTCAACAAATGGAGAAGCAATGGATTGAAAATTGGTATCTTCTCTTCTGGATCAATTCATGCGCAAAAACTGCTCTTCCAATACAGTTGTTTTGGAGATCTTACCAAACATTTATCGAATTATTTTGATACTAAAACTGGTCCAAAACGGGAGGCAGCAACGTATAAGTCTATTGCGGAGATTTTAGACCTCGAACCGAATCAAATACTGTTCTTGTCCGATATTCCGGAGGAATTAACGGCAGCAACAGAAATTGGGTATCAAACAATACAATTAGTTCGACCAGGATCCGAAGCGAGTTGGCCAAATACGGTACATAGTTTCAACGAAATTTAATCCAGAAAAACGAAATTTACTGCATAAAAAAAGCCGATCATCCGATCGGCTTTTCTATGTTGATTAACGTTTAATCTTAGTTGTTTGTTGGTGCACCAGCGTTGTTTACTGGAGTTCCTACTTCTGGAGCTGGACCAACTTCTCCTTTGATACGAATCACTTTGTTAGGTTCGTTAATCGCGTTAGAAGTAATCGTTACACTTTTATTGATTGGACCTGGACGGTTTGTGTCATATTTCACACGGATTGTACCTTTTGCTCCTGGTGCAATTGGTTCTTTCGGCCACTCAGGAACTGTACAACCACAAGATCCTTTCGCATTCGAAATGATTAAAGGCTCATCTCCTGTGTTTTTGAAATCAAACGTACAATAAGGCTCACCACCATATTTGATGTTCCCGTAGTCATGCGTTTCTTTGCTGAATTCAATTTTAGCACCTTTTTCAATTTGTGCATTCACTGTGTTCATTCCTAATACTGCGATGAACATAATCCCAAAGGATAAAAATAGTTTTTTCATAGTCAATTAATTTTATGAATCAAACTTACGAACGATTCGATTCGACTTTTTTTATTTAACTAAATGTTAACAGATTTCTTTCTGAGGGAATAAGGAGTAAAATAGAGTGCTGATTGTTACTTTTTTAACCAACCTCTTTTGATGAACAAGGCTAAAAGTCCTGCGCCAATAACAAACATCACACCGATCACCGTGTAATAACCATACGTATATTTAAGCTCGGGCATGTGTTCGAAATTCATTCCATACACACCAACAATAAACGTTAAAGGAATAAAAATTGAGCTTACAACTGTTAACACACGCATGATTTCATTCATTCGTTGTCCCTGTGCGGCGTAATATAAATTTGCCATTCCTTCTAATATCTGCTTGTTCGCATCAATTTCTTCCAATACGCTGACACATGATGAACGAAGACTTCTGAAATAATGCCGATTGCTGGATTCAATAAAAGGACTTTCGCTATTTTCCAATTGATTGGTGATGTCACGCATCGGTTGCGCAATTTTACGCAATTCAATTAATTTACGTTTTTCTAATTCTATGCTGGACAAAATCGATTTGTCTTGAACGATATGCAGTTTACCATCGATTGCTTCAATTTGATTGGATATTTCTTCGAGTACTTCAAAGTAATTATCAATAATGGCTTCGAGCATACGAAACATTAAAAAATCTGTGCCTTTTGTTCGGATTTTCCCACGTCCTTTCTCAATACGATCTCGTACATCGGTAAAGTGATCGGATGGTTTATCTTGAAAGCAAATGAGGTAATTTTCACCCATCAAAAAGGAAATTTGATCCTGATGTAAATAGGGATTATCTACTTCCTTTGGTAAAGCAGACATCACATAAAAGGACATATATTTACTATATTCTTCTACTTTTGGTCTGCGTACTTGGTGATGAATATTTTCAATGGATAATTTATCAATACCCAACTTAGTGCATAAATGTTCAATGGAATCACTCTCCTCAATGCCATGGAAATTCAGCCAAGCTACATGGTCAGGATCTAGTTCAGATTCCAGAAATTCTTGTGCAAAATAACTCGGTGTTTCCTGCTTGATGGAATAAAAAGTAGCGTTGTACTTATAAAGTTGAACGTTTGCCATAATGCTATTGCTCTTTCGTCAATGATTGATGCAGGGCACATCCTTCACAAGCGGCATTCTTCTTTGAGAATTGCTGCCAAACTCTTCGACCCAAATAGGCGAGCGAAAGTCCAAGTGCAAGGAAAATGATGAGCAGTTGCATATCTGAACGAATATAAGGTAAATCCTCGAATTACGAAAGAATGAAGAAGGTTATCCAAGCGGAAAAATAAGCCAGTACGCCCATGAATACCAATTGTATAAGCGGCCATTTCCAAGAATTAGTTTCGCGTTTAACAACCGCTAATGTCGCCATACATTGCATTGCAAATACGTAAAACACCATCAAAGAAACCCCACTTGCTAACGTGAAAACAGGTGTTCCATCGGATTTCACTTCATTTCTCATGCGGTCAACTAATAATGTTTGGTCATCTCCATTGTCTTGAACGGCATAAATGGTCGCTAGTGATCCAACAAAAACTTCCCGTGCTGCAAATGAAGTGATCAAGGAAATCCCAATTTTCCAATCGTATCCTAATGGTGCGATGACAGGCTCCATTACTTTTCCAATTATTCCGATGTAGGAATTGGAAAGTTTACAGGCGTCCATTGCTTTGGTTTGTTCATCTTTCGTCATCGCCTGATAGGCTCTTGTTTTGCTCAATCCATGCATGGATCCATTCATATTCGGTCCAAAACTTGCCAGGAACCATAGAATAATTGAAATGGCTAAAATAATTTTACCAGCATCAAGAATGAATATTTTTACTTTTTCAAGCACATTGATCAGCACATTTCCCCAACGTGGATTCTTGTAATCTGGCAATTCTAACAGTAAAAATCCTTTCTCTTTTTGTTTGATGAACAACTTTAACAAGAAAGAAACCAATAAGGCAAAGACAATTCCTAAACTGTATAAGCCAAATAGAACTAATCCTTGAAGATTCACAAAGCCAAAAACAAAAACTTTCGGGATGACCAATGAAATCAACAAGGTGTAAACTGGAATACGTGCACTACAGCTCATGAATGGAGCCACTAAAATGGTAATCAGTCGTTCTTTCCAATTGGAAATGGTTCGAGTTGCCATGATTCCTGGAATGGCACATGCTACACTAGACATGAGCGGTACCACACTTTTTCCATTGAGTCCAAATGGACGCATAAGTCGATCCATGATAAATACCACTCTTGATAAATAACCGCTTTCTTCTAAAATGGAAATGAAAAAGAAGAGCATGGCAATTTGTGGCACAAATACAACGACTCCGCCAATTCCGGGTAATATTCCCTGCGAAATGAGGTCATTGACTAATCCAGATGGTAAGATCTTGCTACTCCAAGAAGAAATGTGAGAAAATAGCTCATCAATCCAATTCATCGGAACGTTTGCAAAGGTGAAAATAAATTGAAAAATCGTTAAAAGTACCAATGCAAAAATGAGATAACCCCAGATCGGATGAACCAAAACACGGTCAATTTTTCTCGATGTGCTATCTCCCTCTGGTGTTTTAATTTCGATGAGGCTTGCTAGTGCAGATTTTAGTTTGGTTAAACGAAGTTCAGCCTCGGTCTTTTGCCCTTGAACATCATCTAGTGCACACAACTGAGTTTGCGCGAGAAAGCGTTGCTGATGAATCGCTGTATTTTTTAATTCAGCTACAGCAGAAAGAATCCGATCTTTACCAAGTCCAATGCGTGCGTTCGATTGAACAATTGGAACATTTGGAAATAACTTGGACAATCCTTCAATGGAAATCTGAATCCCTTTTTTTTGAGCTAGGTCCCACATGTTTAAAACCAGTACACATGGAATCCCCAAGTCATAAATCTGAGAAAAAAACAACAGATTTCGCTGCAAATTACTCGCATCTACCACAAAAATAATTTGATCTGGATGTTGAGAATGGCTTGGATTTGATAGCACGTCGTAAACAACCGATTCTTCCTTTGAACGTGGATAAATACTATATGTTCCTGGAAAATCAGTGAGTTCGTGTTGCGTTTGATCAACGAGTACAAATCCACTTCGTTTGTCCACTGTTACACCGGGGAAATTCCCAACCTGTTGACGCAAACCTGTCAATAAGTTAAATACAGAGCTCTTACCTGTATTTGGATTGCCGAGTAACGCAATTTTCATGATTTGCAAACTTATTAATTTAGATTCAAAGCGTTATGCTTTCACCTCAATAAATTGCGCTTCTTCCAAACGTAAAGAAAGTACAGTGCCATTTAACTCAATTGCGATGGGATCTCCAAATGGAGCTTTGAATAATGTCTTAATCATTTGACCAGAAACAAGTCCCATTTCGGTTAGTTTCGAAGAAATAGGTGATTGATCAACAGAAACGATTTCTACTTCTTGTTTTATAGCGACATGATCCAAGGTGTGCAACATGGTGCAAATTTACGTGGATTAAAAACAAAAGTAAATACCACTTTTTAGGTATTTCATCCTTATTTCAACACAAATCGCGCAGTATGACGCGTACGTTGTTGCAAAATGATTTCCTTTCCTTTTGTAACTTGATCAATGGTTTCATCATCATAATGTCGAATGGTTACCAAGGATAAATTCTCATTGTATTTGACTTCGTATTCATCTTGGAATAAGTTCAAAAAGTCATCTTTGCGCATTTTCTTTTGATCAACCAAAATAGAGAAACTCAAGGCAGAGTTTTGCATCAAATTGATTTTAATATTGAGTGCAGAAATTTTACCAAAAATGACACTTAAATTTTCTTCAACGATAAAGGAAAAATCCTTTGGAGTAAAGGAATAAAGAGCCTGGTCGAACTTAAAAATATAGGATGGAATCAAATGATCCTTACTGGAAGAAGCTTGAATAATCGTTCCGTCTGATTGGGGATCTAAAAATGATTTTACATAAAGTGGAATCGAACGATTTTGAAGCGGTTGAATGGTTTTCGGATGAATGACACTCGCACCATAATAAGAAAGTTCAATGGCTTCCTTAAACGAGATGCTGTCCAGTTTTTTAGTATTTGAAAAATATTTTGGATCCGCATTGAGCATCCCAGGAACATCTTTCCAAATGGTGACACTTTCTGCTTGACCACAATAAGCAAGAATTCCAGCGGTGTAATCAGATCCTTCTCTTCCTAAAGTTGTGGTGAATCCTTCAGTCGTATGTCCAATAAATCCTTGACTTAATAAAATATCGGCGTCATTAAAAGCGGGCAACAAACGATCCTGCACCAGCTGTTCTGTTTTTTTCCAGTCCACTTTCCCTTCTTGGTATGAATGATCCGTACGAATTAATTTGCGTGCATCGATCCATTGAACTGAAAAATTTTGTTCCACTAAATAGGCGCTCACAATTTGTGAAGAGATAAGTTCTCCTAGTGAAACTATTTGATCGTATTCGAAACTTTTGTTTTCGGAAAATACACCTTCGAAACGCTTTCTGAGTGAATCGAAAATATCTTCGATGGTTTGATAAATTTTAAAATGTTTTTCCGGAAACAAGGTGGCCATGATGTCCGAATGAAACGCTTCTAATTCATCTACAAGTCCACTAAATACTTTGTGATTTTTTTCCTCCAAGGCATCAACTATTTCTTCCAATTTATTGGTGGATTTCCCCATTGCTGAAACAACAACAGTGATTTTTTTTCCTGGATAAAGGGATAAAATTGACGCAACATTTTGAATTGCCTCGGCATCTCGAACGGATGCACCTCCAAATTTAAAAACAAGCATTCGAATGGTAAATTAAGATAATTTTTCAGCGAGCATTTTCATTTCAATCACAGGTGAAATTCCTTCATACAGAATGCGATAAACGGCATGAAGAATCGGCATTTCGACCTCGAATTTTTTATTTATTTCATGTAAACTGTTTGTAGCATAATAGCCCTCAGCAATCATATTCATTTCCAATTGTGCTGATTTTACAGAATACCCTTTTCCAATCATAAATCCAAACGTTCTATTTCTGGAAAAATTGGAATATGCAGTCACCAATAAATCCCCCAAATAGGCACTTGTTTTTGTGTCACGGTGCACCGGACTCACAACATCAATAAATCGTTCGATTTCTTGAATAGCATTCGAAATCAAGACCGCTTGAAAGTTGTCGCCATATCCAATTCCATGACAAATTCCTGCGGCTAATGCATACACATTTTTTAAAACGGCAGATATTTCTGTTCCAAACAAATCGTCGGAAGTAGTGGTTTTAATGTAGCGACAAGCTAATGCCGTTGCCATGTTGTTCGCGATTTGACTATCACTACACGCAATGGTGAGATAGGATAAACGTTCGAGCGCTACTTCTTCCGCATGACAAGGTCCGCAAATGATGCCAATGTGATCGTAAGGTGTCCCAAGGCTTTTATGAATGAAGCGAGCAGGAATAGCATTATATTCTGGAATAATTCCTTTAACAGCCGAGAAAACAACTTTTCCTTCGAAAAGCGCTGAATCAATCTGAGCAAATGTTTCCGTTAAAAAAGCGGATGGTGTTGCGATGATGATCACTTGCGCACTGTCGATGACCTGACGTAAGTCTGTGGTAATATATAATTTGCTCACATCGAATTCAACGGATTGCAAATACGTTGGATTGTGTTTGAAATGTAGTACGTGTGAAACCGCTTCCTCGCTGCGCATCCACCAGTTCACTTTTTCTTGGGTATTACAAAGTAATTTAACAATGGCTGTTGCCCAACTTCCTCCGCCAATGACGGCAATTCTATCAGATGTTTTCATCGCTGCAAAAATAGAAAAGTTTGATGGAAATGTCAGGCATGGATGGAACTAGTTCAAATTCACAATATGTCCAGCTTGTAGGGCTTCGGAGAAAGCGTCTCTCATTTTTTCCATTTTTAAACGTGATTGAGGATCGCCGTCCATCGCTCTTGTTTTTAATTTGTAGTAGGTGTCTAGGGACTTGCCAAATAAATTTTGTTCTAATTGACCTTTAATTTCCATGATCTTGGAATTCACTCCAAGTAAGTAATGTTCAATTTCACCCAGTCGAATCAATTCATTTTGATCTAGTTGCTCTTTTTTTAAGAGTGAATGGTATTTTGGTAAAAGTTGATTCAGCATTTCGATGAATCGTTCCAATTCCCTATCCAATTCTCCTTGATGTTCTTGAAAGTCTTCCATGTTCCTAGCTTACTCGATAAAAGTAAAAATTAATCCCATGCAAAAAACATTTTTTTCAATTGATTTTTGATACTGATTTTCCATTTAATTTTGAAGAAAAAAAACGATGAAAACGAATCACGAAATTGACTTTCAAATTCACGGTGAAGAAATGCAATATGTGGAAATAGAACTTGATCCACAAGAAACAGCCATTGCAGAAGCCGGAGCATTCATGTTCATGGAAGAAGGCATTCAAATGGAGACGATTTTTGGAGATGGTTCCAAACAACAATCTGGATTCATGGGTAAATTGTTCAGTGCTGGAAAACGACTGTTAACCGGTGAGAGTTTATTCATGACCGCATTTACACATCAAGGATTTGGTAAGGCAAAAGTGGCATTCGCTTCGCCTTATCCAGGTAAAATTATCCCGCTTGACCTATCCGCATACAACGGTAAAATTGTTTGTCAAAAAGATGCGTTTCTCTGTGCGGCTAAAGGTGTTTCAATTGGTATTGAATTTCAAAAGAAATTAGGAACTGGACTCTTTGGAGGTGAAGGATTTATCATGCAAAAACTAGAAGGCGATGGAATGGCTTTCTGTCATGCGGGTGGACACGTCATGAAAAAAACCTTGATTCCGGGGGAAGTTCTGCGCGTGGATACTGGTTGCATCGTCGCATATACGCAGGAAGTTGATTATGACATCCAATTTATTGGCGGGGTGAAAAACACCTTGTTTGGAGGAGAAGGAATGTTCTTCGCTACCTTAAGAGGGCCGGGTGAAGTATGGCTTCAAACACTTCCGATCTCACGATTGGCCTCACGCGTTTTGGCTTACGGCGTTGGACCAAGAAAAGAGGAGGGAAGTATTCTCGGTGGACTTGGGAATTTATTGGATGGAGACGGCGCTTAATTAGTCCTTCAATTCAATGCAGTCATCTTTAATGATGATTTTCTTCCAACGATACAATTTTCCAATGGCTTGTTTGAATGTTTTCTTACTCATGCCTAATTTTTCTCGAATTTCTTCGGGTGAGGAGTGATCACTTAATGGCAATACCTTCACTTTTGTTAATTCGTCCAAAATAAATTGGGATGCTTCGTCATACTTTTCGAAGGTAATCGGTTCCAAACGTATGTCCAATTTTCCATCTGGACGAACCACACTGACGAAGCCATTCATTTCTTGACCGCGTTCTAGCACCTTCGTTTGTTGGTTCTTAAAAATCAATCCTTCGTAGCGATTGTTGACAATCACATTGCGTCCCAGTTTTCCTTCTTCGCAGATTAATAATTGCACGGATTGTCCAACTAAGGATTGGTCTTCACATGGATCAAGAACTTTGCGTACTTTCATGCTGCCAAATAAACGGTCCGTTTCGAAATCATAACGCAACGTAAAGAGGTATTTTTCGCCTTCTTCCAAGCGATGCAATTGTTCTCCAAATGGAACAAGTAAGTCTTTATCTAGACCCCAATCAACGAATGCACCGTAAGGATTCACATGAATAACTTCCAAATAGCGACAATCTCCTAAAAGTATCAATGGGACTTCAGTCGTACAAACGATGCGGTTTTCAGAATCTTTCATGACGAATACGTCCACCACACTTCCTTCTTCGTGCTCAGGAAGTATGTATTTATTCGGTAATAAAACTTCGTTATCTTGTAAATCGATGAGGTAAGCTCCTGGAGGAGCAAAACGATTAATTGTCAATTGATTGATTCTTCCTAATTGCATTAGTCTGTAGTGATTTTTTTATTTTTCTTAGATCGCTTGACCGCCATCATTTCTGGATTCTTGTGTCTTCTCGTAAACAAACGGACTCTCGGCATTTGTAGATCTTCTTCTGCTGCTTGATCTTCCGTTGGATTTCCTGTCCGAGCGACATGGGTTCCATTCGTTTCAATGGCAGGATCTTGCGGACTAATCCAATCTGCATTCATGCGATTTTTTTCTACTTTCCCCGTCTTTGTATTCAAGGAATAAAACGATTTTTCCCCGTTTTTATCATCGGGATTGGTCATAATGACATCCTCTTGAAGCACCCATATTTCCGCATCGAAATCATAATGATAGGCATCATAAGTCATGTCGGGAATATAAAAAGAGGGCAATCCTTCTACTGAAGGAGATTCCGGAGATAAATGATCGAAAACGACACGGCTATTTTTTTCATCAAATCGCATGGTCATGTTTGATTGATTAGAATATTCATAAACCACTCGTTTCAAGGTGCTGCGATTTGCCTTAAACACAGGACTTCCAAATCTGGGAGAATTACCTGAGAACGTTAAGACATCCATTAATTTGAAATTACTTCCCGTTGTTCCGCCATCCCAACCGATCAGTAAATACTCCGTTTTTCCATGGTGTCCAAACGGAATGATTTTATAATACAAAGCGCCATACCAATTTTTGGCTTCAATTATACCTTCTGGTTTCGGCGTATATGGATCAGTTTTGTCGATCATTTCGGTAAGAGTCACTTTGTCTTTTCCTTCCTCTTTCTTTAAGATGAAACCGGCATAACTGTAGGAAAAATCTGTGTATTCAATGTTCCAATTAATGATGCGTAAAAGTTCGTCTTGACTATCGAGGATGGCCACCGTTTTTAGTAAGGAAAATGGATAATCAAAAGCACCTTCAGATTTCAAAAAAGCTTCCATTTCCTTTTTAAATGCCGTATTCAGTCGATCCATTTCGTTGTCCGTTGATGCATTTCGAAGTTTTAAAAGACTTTCATTGAGATGCTGCTCTTTTTGCTGCAATTCACTTTGAGCGAATGACAGCCAAGCAATGGATATAGAAAGTAAAAGAGCAACGAATTTCATACCGAGTTTGTTAACGTTGAAAACCGTTTATTGTTACGATTTAGAGAGATTTCAATTGGGAAATCGTCTCTTGTGGAGATACGGAATTAAACACAAAACTTCCAGCAACTAATGCCTCTGCTCCAGCATCAGCCAATTGTTTTCCTGTTTCTAAGTTGACGCCTCCGTCCACTTCAATGATGAACGATGCGTTTTTTCGTGTTCTTAAATCGACCAATGAGCGCACTTTATCTACACTGTTCTGAATGAATTTTTGCCCCCCAAATCCGGGATTCACCGACATGATCAATACCAAATCAAGGTCTGCTGCAATTTCTTCGAGTACACTTACAGGAGTATGTGGATTCAAGGCCAAACCCGCTTTCATTCCCAATTCTTTGATGCGCGAAACTGTGCGTTGCAAGTGTCTGCAAGCTTCGTAATGTACGGTCAGAATATCCGTTCCTGATTTTTGAAATTGTTCTAAAAAATCATCGGGATTTTCAATCATGATGTGTACATCCAAGGTTTTTTTGGTGTGTTTACGTATCGCTTCTAATACAGGAAATCCAAAGGAAATATTGGGTACAAAAACACCGTCCATGACATCGATGTGCAACCAATCTGCCTGAGACTGATCTAACATTTCAGTGTCGCGTTGAATATTGCCAAAATCACACGATAAAACAGATGGAGATACGATCATAACTTTTTTTGACAAAGTTAGGCATTATTTGCCTTTGAGTAAGATTTTTACCAAGCTTGTTTCTCGTTGATACAGGTCGTGGTGAAAATAAATACCTTGTCGGTCCGCAACAACGCTTTGATATTCGACAAAAATGGGGACAGCACTTAAAAGTCGAATCGGATGGTTGCTCTGAAGTGTAAGTAGGCTGTCAAGTGAATCTGCTGTGATGGGATTCGACTTTTTACCCAAACTATCGAACTGCAGCATGACTTTCGCTAATTCAACTGGATTTTCACAGCGCATACATCCATGGGAATAGCTTCGATAGCTTTGATTGAATAAACTTTTCGTTGGTGTATCATGCACGTAAACGCTAAATAGATTTGGGAATTCAAATTTTATTATTCCTAAACTATTGTCCGAACCAGGCTGCTGTATCACCGTGTATGGAAAAGTGTTTTCCTTGATTTTTTTCCAATTTATCTTATCAGGATTGACTTCAACATCTTTTCCTTTAAAAAGTTTCATGTGGTTCTTTGCTAAATAATTTCGATTGGCTTTTAACGCAGGCAACACTTCCTTTTGAGCAATGGATGAAGGAACTTTCCAAAAAGGATAACAAATGATCCGATTCAATTTAGACGCCAATGTGGGCGTTTGATTCGTAACCTTTCCGACAATGATTCGGTGGTGACTTTTTAAACTATCATTGGCAAAATAAAACAATTCAAAAGATGGGATATTGACTCGAATGAATTTCATCAAGGTGTCTTGACGCTGACGCAAATGATCCAAGGAAATAGCGCCTCGTAGGGTTTTTGCCAAGGTGCTTTCACAAAGTGCGATGGCAGTTGCTTCCCCAATTCGTCCATCGACAGACAAGCCATTGTCGCGCTGAAATTGTTTCAGTGCTAGTCTAGCTGTAAGACTGTCCGCTTCCTTTAGAAGGTATTTTTTTGAGACTAAAGCCGATCTCATTTCTTCAAAGGATTTTGATGCATTTTCTTTCTCTGGAGTCACGTCAAATGTGGCAGCATCGAGGAAAGCAGTGTCGCAGTAGTGAAAAAAGTGATTGGCAAGAAAACGATAGTTTGTATCTACAGGCCCTTGAGCTAAAAGGATACTGTCAAAATCGCGCGTTTTGCTTTGGGACCAAACACGGTTAAATCCGTGGTAATCGAGGTGAAGTGGCCGAAGTTTTTGATGATCAAAATCAATGAATCCATGTGTAATGTCGTTTTGAACAATGGCTAAATTACTCATGAGCAGCACTTCTTTTTCTAAACAATGAAGGGAGGAATCAATTTGAGTTAAACGGGTTGCTGGAATTCCGAATCGAATGCAGCGTTCGAGCGAAAGTTGTAATTGAAGTCCTTTTTCGGATAAAAGCGAATCATTCGTTAAGACCGGGTAATAATGCCGTTTCGCGTAAAACCGACGTAGTCCGTGCTGTATGGCTGTGTCGATTCCGAGATGGCTTAAATATTCTGTTTCTAAAACACGTTTCATTTTTTGTGAAACACCCAAAGCACGATCGTTCAGAAAATGTTTTTGTACGATTGGTTTTTTGTCATCACACGAGAAAAAAACGAGAAACAATAAAATCAAATAGAATACTTTCATGGCTTAACGGATTATCCTTACCTTCGATAACTAGTTGAAAGGTATAACAAATCATTGAATTACGCTTATGTTATTAATTATTCTTGTTGGAACCATTATTATTTCGCTTTGGGCGAATAATAACATTGAGTTGAAAGAACGAATGTTATTCATTCCATATCGCATCAAGCACCAACAAGAATATGGTCGCTTCATTACGCACGGATTTATTCATGCGGATTTTCCTCACCTGGCTTTTAATATGATGACACTCTTTTTTATGGGTGAATATTTGTACGGTGAATGGATGAATGTGTATGGAAATAATGGGGCGATTTATTTCTGTGTCTTGTATTTTTCTGGGATGATTGCGGCTACGTTGTTTCCTATGATTAAACACCAAGATCAGCAAGAGTACCGAAGTCTCGGTGCTTCTGGTGCGGTTTCTGCTGTTTTATTTGCAGTGATTCTTTGGAATCCAACCTTGTCATTGTCCCTTATGTTTATTCCGATTCCGATTCCAGCGTACATTTTTGGACCCATTTATTTGTTGTTTGAGTATTATTCCCTAAAAAAAGGAAATACGGGAATTGCACATGATGCACATATTGGTGGTGCCATATTCGGCTTGTTATTTGTGCTGATGTTGGATCCTCAGAAAGCAATTCAATTCGTACATTTGTTTCACTAACGCAAGACAGAAATATTATGGCGCTGCTCTACATCAACAATAACGGAACGATTTTATCCAATGATGCTCCAACGATTCATCCAGGAAATCGTGGTCATTTATATGGAGATGGTGTGTTTGAAAGTATTCGCTTGATCAATGGGAAACCCTTGAATATGGAAAACCACGTGAAACGAATATTGGATGGCGCAAAAGTTATCAAGATGCGCACGCCTTCGTATTTTACCACTGATTTTTTTGAATCGAAAATCATCGAACTTTGTCAGCGTTCTGGGATCAATGAAGGTGGACGTTGCCGTCTGTCCTTGGATCGTGTTGCAGGAGGGGCCTATCTGCCAGAATCCAACGAATGTACGTTCTATATGGAAGTCTATCCTTATGATGTCAATCATTTTGAATTAAATGCAAAGGGATTAGAAGTAGATATTTACCAGGATATTAAACTTCAAAAAAATTTCCTATCCAATTACAAAACAAAGTCAGGATTGACATACGTGATGGCTGCACTTTCGGCAAAAGAAAAAGGGTTGGATGATTTGTTTTTAGTCAATGAACGCGGAAATATTTTGGAGACCTCTAGTTGCAATATTTTTGTGGTGAGTAACGGTGTTTTATACACGCCAGGACTCGATGAAGGATGTTTGGCAGGTACGATGCGCATGCAAGTTATCAATTTAGCTTTGGCGAATGGCATCAAAGTTTATGAATGTCCCATTTTACCTCAAAATGTTCTGGCCGCTGATGAAATATTGGTGACGAATGCGATTCGAGGAATTAATTGGATTGGTGGATATCGAACGAAACGCTTTCACAATAACATGGCGCGAAAACTAGTAGTATTACTCAATGATTACTGGGAAAAGCAATTAGGACTTTAATCCATAAATTTCAAGCGACTGAGATCGGTAGGATCGAAGTGAAATTCCTGAAAACACTTTTGATTGACACAATCATTGTTGATGAGGTCATATTCACGAACGAATTCACTTGAAACTTTTAATTCTGACCAAGATTCATTTTTTATGGAGTACTCCCATAAAGAAGCTCCTTTTGGAAAGCTTAATAATCGAATTTTTAGTTTTGTTTCTTCACCGTATAAATCTAGGGTCATGCGTAGTTCATTTCCTCCAATTAGTTCTTGGTTTTTTATGGAATAATAAGAGAAGTCAGAAGCGATTTCGATGAGAAAGGAATCTGAAATAAATTCGGGCCTATTTGACATCCAATCACTCGGTCCGTAAACATAATATTGACCTTTGTATTCCTGAAGTGTGTTCCAATAACGCGGGATGTTTCCAATCGAATTTTTGGGCGAACAGACGTTCGTTAACTCTGGTAAAGATTGTAAGATATCAGATTCGTTTAACCATTCTTTTGGATCCGGACAAAGCCAATCATACAGTTTGCATTGATGGTCTTTGGTGATGTAAACACTCCCAACTTTTGTTTGAGAAATGATGGAATCTCGATGGCATAGAAAGTCCGATTCCTTGAATTGGGCATGACAGCTGAACTGCGTATAGATAAACATGATAAAAACCAAAATGCGCATGCCTGAATTTTCAGTAAATGTAGTCAAAAAGGAGAAAGAATAGTTTTCAACAATCGCCGAAAATTGACAGACAAATCCCTACCTTTAAAGTTCCTTTTTTAGCACGCACATGTACCTAATATTTGACACTGAGACAACCGGATTACCAAGAGATTACAATGCCCCAATTTCGGATACGGCGAATTGGCCTCGGGTGGTTCAATTAGCCTGGCAATTGCATGAAGCAGATGGAACCTTGGTGGAACAAAAGGACTTTTTGATTCGGCCGGATGGATTCAACATTCCATTTCAATCGGAACAAATTCACGGGATCTCAACTGAATTAGCAACGCTTGCCGGTGAAGATTTGGGAGATGTCTTGTTTTTATTTAAAAAAGCACTCGAGAAAGCAGATTTTATTGTCGGTCACAATGTGCGTTTTGATGTGAATGTGATGGGTTGTGAATACTTCAGACAAGAGGAAGAAACACCCTTGATACTTCCCATTCTCGATACGTGTACAGAACGAACAGCGGAGTTGTGTCAGTTGCCTGGTGGACGCGGAGGTAAATTCAAATTGCCGACCTTAACCGAATTACATGATTTCTTATTTCACGTTGGTTTTAATGAAGCGCATAATGCAACCGCCGATGTGGAATCAACCACGCGTTGTTTCTTGGAGTTAATCCGAAAAGAACATTATACGCTCGAAGAGTTATTGCAGGAACCAGGGTATTTTGAATCCTATCGCATCGCAAATCCAACGGAGATTCAAACGATTGGATTACAGCATGTCAATTTAAAATCAGAAAGTGCGAAATTAAGAGAAGCACAGAAGGAAAAAGAAGCAGTAAAAACACCTGTTTCCACTGAATCGACGCCAACTTTAACGGGGGTTAAATTTGCCCATTTACACAATCATACTCAGTATTCCATTTTACAGTCAACGGCTGAAGTAAGTCAATTAATTCAGAAAGCGGCCCAGTTGAAACACCGTGCCGTTGCCTTAACAGATACAGGGAATATGATGGCGGCTTTCCACTTCGAAAAGGCGGCAAGCGCTTACAATGCCAAAGTAAGAGAGGAACGTCAAGCAGCGGAAGAAAATGGTGAACCATTCGACAAAGAGGAAATCATTCCAATTATTGGTTGTGAGTTTAATGTTTGTCGAAACTTGGCGGATAAAAGCGTCAAGGACAATGGTTATCAAATTGTACTCTTAGCGAAAAACAAAAATGGCTATCAAAATATCATCAAATTAGCCTCCATTGCTTACACGCAGGGAATGTATTATGTTCCACGCATCGATAAAGCAGCCATTGAGAAATACAAAGAGGACATCATCGTTCTATCCGGAAATTTATATGGCGAAATTCCAAACCTCATTTTAAATGTTGGGGAAAATCAGGCAGAAGATGCATTGATTTGGTGGAAAGAACAATTTCAGAATGACTTTTATATTGAATTAAGTCGTCACCATCTGGAAACGGAAGATCGCGTGAATCCGATTTTAGTTCAACTTGCTCGTAAGCACCAAGTAAAATTGGTCGCAACAAACAATACTTATTATTTGAATCAGTCGGATGCCCAAGCACATGATGTATTGTTATGCGTGAAGGACAATGAACTTGTAGAAACACCGAAAGGAAAAGGACGTGGATTTCGTTATGGCTTAGATAATGATGAATATTATTTCAAGTCAACGGAAGAAATGGTCGCATTGTTTTCCGATCTTCCAGAAGCAATTCTGAATGTTCAAGAAATCATTGAAAAATGCGAGCCATATCCACTCGCAAGAGAAGTATTACTTCCTGCATTTGACATCCCTCAAGAATTTGTTTCGCCGGAAGATGCAGTAGATGGAGGGAAACGTGGGGAAAATGCCTTTTTACGTCATTTGACGTATGAAGGAGCGAAAAAACGTTATGCCGAAATTACGCCGGAAATTCAGGAGCGTATTGATTTTGAATTAGCAACCATAGAGAAAACGGGATACCCAGGATACTTCCTTATTGTGCAGGATTTTTGTCATGCAGCTCGACAAATGAACGTGTCGGTTGGACCTGGTCGTGGATCAGCGGCAGGATCAGCAGTGGCCTATTGTATTGGAATTACGAATGTGGATCCAATTAAGTACGACCTCCTCTTTGAGCGTTTCTTAAATCCGGATCGTGTGTCCATGCCCGATATTGATATTGACTTTGATGATGAAGGACGAGGAAGGGTCATTGACTATGTGATCAATAAATATGGTGCAAATCAAGTAGCTCAAATCATTACTTACGGAACAATGGCTGCGAAATCAGCTATCCGTGATACGGCTCGTGTGATGAATTTACCATTGCCGGAGGCAGACCGTTTGGCAAAGTTAATACCAGATATTTCGCTTAAAAAGTTATTCTCCTTTTCAGAAACAGATTTAATTGATAAATTAAAAAATCAAGAAGCTGTAGCGAATGCGAAAGAATTGCGACGTATAGCAGATGGCAATGATCTTCAAGCACGTGTACTACAAAAGGCAACAGAAATTGAAGGTTCGGTGCGAAATACGGGAATCCATGCTTGTGGTGTCATTATTACACCAGATGATTTGACAAACTTTGTCCCAGTGGCAACCGCCAAAGATTCCGAAATGGTGTGTACGCAATATGACAACTCCGTTGCTGAGTCGGCTGGATTATTGAAAATGGACTTCTTGGGATTAAAGACCTTAACTTTAATCAAAGATGCGGTTCGCTTGGTGAAAGAAAACAAAGGGATTGAATTAAATCCAGATGAATTCCCAATTGATGACGAACAGACTTATGCCTTATTCCAACGTGGAGAAACAGTCGGGATTTTCCAATACGAGTCCCCTGGAATGCAGAAGCACTTAAAGGAGTTGAAACCGACGGCTTTTGCCGATTTAATTGCCATGAATGCCTTGTATCGTCCTGGTCCAATGGAATACATTCCTTCGTACTGTAAAAGAAAACATGGTGAGGAAGAAATAATTTACGACCTTGACGATTGTGAAGAATATTTAAAAGAGACCTACGGAATTACCGTGTATCAAGAACAGGTAATGTTGCTCTCTCAAAAGTTGGCGGATTTCACTAAAGGTGAAGCAGATACCTTGCGTAAAGCAATGGGGAAAAAGGACCGTAAAGTGTTGGATAAAATGAAACCAACCTTTATCGAACGAGCAAGCGCAAAAGGACATAAGTCAGATACCTTAGAAAAAATATGGAAAGACTGGGAAGCATTTGCATCTTACGCCTTTAATAAATCACACTCGACATGTTATGCTTGGGTCGCTTATCAAACGGCTTATCTCAAGGCAAATTATCCTGCAGAATATATGGCGTCTGTTTTAAGTAATAACATGAATGACATTAAATCGGTTTCGTTCTTTATGGAAGAATGTCGCCGAATGGGCGTTCCTGTTTTAGGACCAGATGTCAATGAATCCAGTTTTACCTTTTCAGTGAACCATGCAGGTGCGATTCGATTTGGACTTGGCGCCATCAAAGGTTTAGGTTCTGCTCCGGTCGAGGCGATTGTGGAGGAACGTAAAAATGGTTCGTTCAGCTCTATTTTTGACATGACCAAACGCGTCAATTTACGTGTGTGTAATAAACGAGCATTTGAAAGTTTGGCTTATGCCGGTGGATTCGATTCATTTCAAGGAGTCCATCGCGCCCAATACTTTGCGAACGATGCTAGTGGGAAAAGTTTCTTAGAAAATGCGGTTCGATACGGTGCCAATTTCCAAGAACAAGAAAATTCTGCTCAAGCTTCCATGTTTGGGGAGTCAACTGGCACAAGTATGCCAGAACCTCAAGTTCCTCGATGTGATGAATGGCCAGCCATTTATAAATTGAATCGAGAAAAAGAAGTGGTGGGTATCTTCATTTCTGGACACCCACTCGATGATTTTAAAATTGAAATCGATTCCTTTTGTACAGGGAATATTTCCATGTTGAACGATATGTCGCAATACATGGGACGCGATTTATTAATTGCAGCAATCGTTACCAATGGGGAACACCGCTTCACGAAAAATGGTGATGGATTCGGTACATTAACCGTGGAAGACTATCAAGATGCATTTCGATTGAATTTATTCAAGGAAAATTATTTGAAGTACAAACATTTCATGGAACCGGGAACGTTTATTACCCTAAAGGGACGCATTGAAATCCCTCGTTTTCGTCAGCAAGCAGAATTTGTTGTACATACCATTGATCTTTTGCAAGATTTGAGAGAAAAGAGAACAAAAAGCTTGCATTTAAAATTCTCTACTAAGGAAGTGGATCATTTAATGATTGATAAATTAAATGAACTGTTTTCACAAAATCAAGGTAATTGTCAGTTGCATTTCACTGTGTTTGATCCTGTAGAAGGATATGAGGTAAATCTTCCTTCGCGATCAGTGAAAATACAGCCATCAACAGCTTTATTTAAAGAATTAGCGCGGCTGGATGTCGAGTTTAGGCTAAACTAATAAGCATAAAAAAAGCTTCCGAATGGAAGCTTTTTTTATAACTTTTATTTGTGCTTATGCTTCTGTTCCTTCAACTGGAACTAAGATGCGTCCACAATGCTCACAAACAATGATTTTCTTTTTTGTAACGATGTCTAATTGACGTTGAGGTGGGATTTTGTTAAAACATCCACCGCAAGATCCACGCATCACTTGAACAACTGCCAAACCATTTTTTGCGTTCTCACGCAAACGGTCATAAGCAAATACCAAACGAGTTTCAATTTTCTTTTTTGCGTCATCAGATGCTTTCATCAAACGATCTTCGTCTTTTTGCGTTTCGCTAACGATGGCATCAAGTTCGGATTGTTTTAAAGCTAAATCTCCTTGTTTTGATGTTAAACGGTCTGTTGCTTCCGTTAACGTTTCATTTTTTAAGTCGATTTTATATTTCGCTTCTTTGCTTTTTTTCTCGTGTAATTTAATTTCCAATTCTTGGAATTCAATTTCTTTTGAAAGTGATTCAAATTCGCGGTTGTTACGTACATTGTTTTGTTGTTCTTTGTACTTAACAATTGCTGCTTCAGCATCTTTTGATGCAATTTTGCGGTCAGCGATTTCTGTTTCTAACTCTTGGATTTCGTCGTTGATTTTACCAACACGTGTATTTAATCCACTGATTTCATCTTCCAAATCTTGAACCTCTAATGGAAGCTCACCGCGTATCGTGCGGATGCGATCGATTTCAGAATCAATTTTTTGAAGCTCAAAAAGTGCGTCCAATTTTTGTGCGATGGTCACCTCTTTTTTAGTTGCCGTTGCTGCCATGTTCTATAAATAGTTAATAGGATTCGTATTTAAATCAGTTAAATGGACTGCAAATTTAGTAAATTTTTCTTTAAGTTTCTCAGCTAATAATTGCGGAGTGTATTGTTCACTCTCAAAATGACCAATATCGGCAATAATCAACTGATTTTCTGCGTCGAAAAACTCATGGTATTTGAAGTCGCCAGTGATGAAGATGTCGGCTTTTGCTCGTAACGCATCGGGTAATAAAAAACTGCCGGAGCCTCCACATAACGCCACTGTGGTAATCTGTTTTTTGCAAACGTTTGTATGTCGGATTACTTGACATTGAAACGTTTTTTTCAGTTCCTGAAGAAATTGCATCGCTTCTATCGGGGTTTCCAATTCGCCAACGAGACCCGCACCCAAATGTGGATGAAGATTTTCTATCGGATACACCTCATGTGCCACTTCCTCGTACGGATGTGCTGTGTACATAGCCGAAAGTACTTTTCCGATTTCCGATTTTTGAACCAAGTATTCTACTCGATATTCACTTACTTCTGAACGTTGATTCTTTTCTCCAATGGATGGATTGGATCGCTCGTTGGGTGTAAATGTCCCCATTCCTTCTGTTCGGAAATGACATTCGGAATAATTTCCAATCGATCCAGCTCCAGCTTCAAACAAGGCTTGGTCTAATCGAATCAAGGCATCTTGTGGGGCAAACACAACTAATTTATAAAGTTGATTCGTCATTGGACGAAGAATTCGTCTGTTTTTTAGTCCAATTCGGTTGGCGATTTCCGCATTAACTCCATCGATGTGGTTATCTAAATTCGTATGAATCGCATAAAGTGAAATCTGATGTTGAATGCATTTTTCAATAACCCTTTCAACATAGGTTTTTCCTGTTATTTTCTTTAGACCTTTGAAAACAATTGGATGATGCGCGACAATGAGTTGACAATTTTTTGATATGGCTTCATCAATCGTCGCTTCAATGCTGTCTAAACAAAGTAATACCCCGTTAATTTCTTGTTCCATACGACCACAGATGAGTCCTGCATTATCGTATGATTCTTGTAAAGAAAGGGGAAAAGTTGCTTCGAGGTAGTTGACAATATCTTTAACTTGCATGTCTAAAATTTACGCGTAAGTGCAATTCCTCCGCCAATTCCGGTGGAATAGTATTTGAAATTTTCATAAGGACCGTAGGCATTCGTTAATTGATAACGGTAATAGACACTCAGTTTTAATCCATAGTTGCTTTGAAAGTGCACTTGAATTCCCGTCGATGCTAAGGCAGAAAGGGAGAATGATTGACAAATACTTCCGTCGTTATAGGTTTGGTTTGTTGCATTCCCAAGTGAATCCGTCCAATGAACCGATTGATGCAAAGACTGAAATAACTGAGGTGTTAAGCCAGCTCCAACAAAAAACACAAAATCTTTCCCTGTCTGGTATTTCAATTGGATGGGCATGCCAAAATAACGGTATTTTGTCGTGTAACTGTAACTCGAATCAGTTGCGGTGGACTCCCATTTGTATTGTTCCCCGTTTTGAATCCAGGCTAATCCACCATCAAAAGCAAGGTGTTTGGTAATTGGAGCAATCAAGCCTAATTGATAGGACCATACTTTTAAGGAAGTTTCTTTTGTGCGTTCACCAAGTGGAACAGTAAGAAAATCAGTGTTTTGGGATAAATGAGGACTCGTGTTAAGACGTTGAAAATCCATATAAAGCACTGATAAACTATCACGTGTTTTACTTTTCTTTTTTGCTGGTTCAGAACCGTTTGTTACTATCTGAGCAAATAAACTCAACTGACAACATACACTGAATAGAAAAACAACTTGTTTCATCTATCAAAAATACAAAAATTTACTTTCCTACTTCTTTTCTTAACACAGGTCAACGGAAAAGACAGATCGATGCCCTTAACTTTGTCAAAAAAAAAGAACAGATGGATACTAAATGGACTATTGACGGAATGCACAGTGAAATTGGATTCAAAGTGCGTCACATGATGATTTCTAACGTAAGTGGAAACTTCGGACAATTTACAGCAGAAGCTGCAACAGCAGGAGATGATTTCTCTACAGCAAATTTCAAATTTAATGCAGCAATTGATAGCATTAATACAGGAGTTGCGGATAGAGATGGTCACTTGAAATCAGCGGATTTCTTCGATGCGGCTAATCACCCAGAATTGAACTTTCAATCGACGTCAGTGAAAAAAGTAAGTGACAATGAATTAGAAATTTCAGGTGATATGAGCATCAAAGGTGTGACAAAACACGTGACATTAAATGCAGATTTCGCAGGTATTGCTGTAGATCCTTATGGACAAACAAAAGCAGGAATGACGATCACAGGAAAAATCAAAAGAAGTGAATTTGGTTTAACTTGGAGTGCAGTTACTGAAGCTGGAAATATTGTAGTTGGTGATGATATTCACTTGAATTGTGAAGTTCAGTTGATCAAACAATAATTTCGAACGAAATAAAAAGTCGAAAGCCACCGTAAGGTGGCTTTTTTTATTTGAATAAGTTTAAGGCTGCATCAATGTGTCCAACTGGATCGAGTTGAGAATTAAAAATTCCAATGACAATTCCATGTTCATCAATGATATACGTCACTCTTCCCGGAATTAGTCCAAATAAATTACCCGGAACACCAAAGAGTTTTCGAACGTGTTTTTTTGTGTCCGATAATAAATCATAAGGCAATTGATGTTTCTCAATAAATCCAGTGTGTGCACCTTTCGAATCTGAGGAAATACCGAAAACAGTACATCCAATTTCAATAAAATCGGCATAGCGATCACGAAACTCACAGACTTCTTTTGTACAACCGGGTGTATCATCCTTTGGATAAAAGAACAATACCAATTTTGATTTTCCAATAAATTCTTCGATGTGGATTAAATCGCCTGTTTGATTTGGCAATACAAACGATGGACATTTGTCTCCAATTTGAATGGCTTTACTCATTTAATGCTTGTTTGAATCTGGTTAATACGCGATCTCTTGCGAAGGCGTGATCAATAATGGGCTTTGGATAAGCTGGAGTGCCGTATTCGGGAACCCATTTTTGGATATATTGTTTTTGTTTATCAAATTTTTCTTGCTGTGCCGTTGGATTAAAAACACGGAAGTATGGCGCCGCATCGCACCCGCATCCTGCTGCCCATTGCCATCCACCAATATTACTGGCTAATTCAAAATCCAGCAGTTTTTCCGCAAAATAAGCTTCACCTTTTCGCCAGTCAATCAATAGATGTTTAGTTAGAAAACTGGCAACCACCATACGAACACGATTGTGCATAAAGCCTGTTTCGTTCAATTCACGCATTCCTGCATCAACAAGTGGATATCCAGTTTGACCCTCACACCATGCCTTAAATTGTGCTTCGTTTTCTTCCCACCTGATCTTATCATATTGTTTTTTGAAGGAGCCTTGAACAGAATGTGGAAAATGAAAGATGATCATTTGATAAAAATCACGCCAAATAAGTTCGTTGAGATATGTCTCATTTTTTTTCTGTGCAAATCTTGCTAATTCACGGATACTGATGGTGCCAAAACGCAAGTGAATACTTAGTTTACTGGTGGCACTTAAATTGGGAAAATCTCTTCTTTCATGATATTGCGCTACGATTTCTGCCCTGATTTGTCGTTCTGGTATGGGGTGAATCGCGACATCTTCAAACCCCAAATCTTCCAAAGAAATCAATTTTTCTGGTTGATTTCTTTGAATAAAATGATCCTGATATTTTTCCGTTGGATAGGAGGAAAGGTAAAAGTCTGTTAGTTTGGATTTCCATTTCCGAGCGTAGGGCGTAAAAATCGTATAGGGCAATCCATCGTCTTTCAGGACTTCGTTTTTTTCAAAAATAACATGGTCCTTAGTACCAATAAATGGAATATTAAGCGCTTCGAGTTCCGCATGAATAGTCCGATCTCGTTCCAAGGCATAGGGCTCGTAATCGCGATTCGTGTACACTTTTTCCGCGCGAAAATCTTTCGCAAGTGCAGGAATTAATTCAATGGGAGTACCTTCGAAGACCAATAAATCAGTGCCTAAAGCTTGGTACTCACGTTTTAAACGTTGAATTTCTTGATGAATAAAGCGAACGCGTTGATCGTTTTTAGGAAGCTCAGAAAGTATCGTTTGATCGAAAATAAAGATGGGTTGAACATCTTGATTTTCTTTCAGTGCTTTGAATAATCCAGCATTATCAGCAATGCGTAAATCTCTTCGATGCCAAAAAAGTACCATACTACTGTTATTTCCCGTCGTATTCTACACAATTATTCTCTGTCTCCCACAATTTTACGGTTAACTCTAAATGTGCAGGAAGTTTTGCGCGTAACAACTGCCAGGAAACTACCGCAATGTTTTCAGCTGTGGGATTCAGGTTCTTGAACTCCGGACAATCTACATTCAAATTCCGGTGATCGAATCGTTCAGAGATCTCACTTTGAATGAGGTCTTTTACAGTTTTTAAGTCAATCACATAGCCCGTTTCTGGGTTGATCCCTCCCTCTAGCCATACTTCCAAGACATAATTGTGTCCATGGTAATTGGGATTGCTACATTTTCCAAATACATCAGCATTTTTTTCGTTGCTCCAATCTGAACGGAACAGGCGATGTGCGGCGTTGAAGGTGGCTCTTCTACTAACTTTCATGTGTAATGGCTTCTTGTATGGTGTGGTAATGCTCTTCCATTAAAATGCGGAACCAAGCGGTGTATTTATTCGGATTGATTTTCATTTCTTTTACGATTTCGACCAGATTTCTCCATTGAAATCCCATGGCTTCGTCTAAGTTTAAATGTGGCGTTTCATCCGTAGTGCCAATAAAGACATGATCAACTTCATGTTCAATTAATCCGTCCTCTAAAACTGCTTTATAAGTAAAATGAAAGATTTCACTTAACGCTGTTTGGAGTCCCATTTCTTCTTGGAGTCTGCGGTTTGCAGCGTCTAATGTTTTTTCTGCTGGACGCGGATGACTGCAACACGTATTGGTCCATAGGCCTGGTGAATGGTATTTGCCTAACGAGCGTTGTTGTAGCAAGAGTTCACCAGATGAATTAAAAAGTAGAACGGAAAAAGCGCGATGCAAAAGTCCTTTTTCATGGGCTTCCATTTTTTCAATGGTTCCAATTTCTTGGTCGGATGGATCTACTAAAATGACCTCTTCAAACATTTACAACAAATTCAAATTGTGACGAACGTACGAAGTTAGTAAAATGCGCATTTTTCGGTAGTTTGGAATGCGAATTCTTTCGGTAAGAATGGTAGTGGCATTCGTCGCCTTGATTTTTTTAAACAGTTTAAAGTAGTATTTATAAGCCATATACACGCCGAATCGAGCTTTTTTCGGCAGTTGAAGAATCCCTTCATATCCAGCACGGAAATCAGCTTCAATATCAGCTTCAATTTCTTTCTTTACTGTTGCATTGAATTCTTCCATGTTTATTCCAGGGAAATAGGTTCTTCCCAATGTCTGAAAATCATCTTTCAAGTCGCGAAGAAAATTAATTTTCTGAAAAGCAGAACCAAGTTTCATAGCACTTGGTTTCAATCGCTCATATTCAGCATCATCTCCATTCACAAATACTTTCAAACACATGAGTCCAACAACCTCAGCAGAACCAAGAATATATAATTCATATTGTTCTTTTGAATACGTTTGTTTGTTTAAATCCATTTCCATGGAATTTAAAAATGTATCAATTAAGTCCATAGGTATGGAATAGGTATTCACTGCCCACTGGAAGCTATTTAGAATGGGGTTGAGAGAAATTCCTTCCGCAATCGCTTTGTATGTTTGAATTTTAAAATCAGCCAAAAGCGCTTCTTTGTCAAATCCATGAAAGGAATCTACAATTTCATCGGCGAAGCGCACGAAACCATAAATGGAATATATGGGTTTATGTAATTCTGTATCCAAAAAGCTAATTCCCAAGGAGAAGGAAGTGCTGTATCTCTTGGTGGTGAGCTGACTCATTTCTTGACTGATGTCATCGAATAGTTGTTTCATAGCTTTTACTTTAATGGAAATTCTTTTATAATTTGTTTCGCCACCACTTCACCAGAAATGATGGATGGTGGAACTCCTGGACCTGGAACCGTTAATTGTCCGGTGTAATAGAAGTTTTTTAGTTTTTTATTTTTCAAACTAGGTTTGAGGATGGCAGTTTGACGCAAGGTATTCGCTAAACCATACGCATTCCCTTTGAATGCATGATAATCGTTTTTGAAGTCCTTGATACAGTAACTTCGCTTGTAGACAATGTTTTCACGGATGTCATTTCCGGTGATATCCTTTAATCTTTTTACCAAAATGTCAAAATACTTTTCACGCGTAGCTTCATCATCGGTTAAATCAGGGGCAATTGGCACCAAGAAAAATAAATTTTCGCAACCTTCAGGTGCAACAGATGGATCTGTTTTTGATGGCGCACTCAGGTAAAATAGGGGAGCTGTGGGCCACTTTGGATCCTTGTAGATTTCTTTTCCATGTTCTTCTAATGATTCATCGAAGAAAAGGTTGTGATGTTGAATGTTTTCTACTCGTTTATTTACGCCTACGTAAAAAATCAAACAAGAAGGCGCCATTGTGCGTTTATCCCAATATTTCTCGGAATAATTTGCTTTGTCCTTCAATAATTTGTTTTCAGTATGCTCGTAGTCAGCTCCGGATACAATTACGTCAGACTTATATGTGTGATCGTTCGTTCTTGCTGCTACGGCAAATTTGTGTTCTGTTTCAAATCCAATGACTTCCTGATCGGTGATAATCTTCACCCCTTGATTTTTAGCAATTTCAGCAAAAGCCTCTATGAATTTGTGCATTCCTCCCATGGGATACCAAGTTCCTAATGACATGTCAGCGTAATTCATTAATGAATAAAGGGCTGGTGTTTCGTTTGGCATTGCTCCCAAAAATAATACAGGGAATTCAAGCAGCGCCAAAATTTTTGGATGTTTGAAG
>JBJTMU010000039.1:0-26905 GCA_046070685.1 Flavobacteriales bacterium
CGCATTGACACCAGTTGAATTCGTTCCAGTTTCTTTGGAAGATTCCGTTCCTGTTTGAGCTAAATTTGCGCCTTGTTTCCTTGCTGCTTCCTCCTTGACAGCTTGTTCAATACGACTTTCTGTTAATTGAATTTGTTCTGCAATTAACTCTTGATCAGCCTCACTTCCACCTGCCACTTTTTCTTTCAATGCTTGCAAGTGTTTTGTTTCCCTTTCTTTGATTAAAGCCGCTTTCTTCGGCTCATCTTTTTCCAATTGAATCTGAGCAATATCCGCAGCATAGCTTGGATCAATTTCTTGTCTTTCTTGCGCCTTGCCAATTTGTGTTGTCAGTAATTGTTGTTGAGTCAATCGTTTTTGCGTGATCGTTGCCTGTCGAGCTTGCTCAGTTGCTGACACATACGGAATCGCAGTATTAGGCAAAGGCATTTTTTCTGAAGCGATAATCATTTCTTGTACTTTATTCTCTACAAGCGAGTAGCTCGGAAAATCAGTAGATTTTGCATTGATTTCCGCTGACTTCTCGGATAACTCTTTCGAAATTTGTTTTTGCAGCGTTTCTTTTTTCTGAATTTCCGCTAGAAGAACTTCTCGTTCTTTTGGTTTTGCTGCATTGACTTGATTTTTTAGTTTGACAATTTCCGACTCCAACGCTTTTTCTGAAGACACTTGTTCTTCATATTGTTTTTTCTCTTGTTCAAACGCGAAGTTTTTCTCTTCAGTACTTGTGCGTATCAAGGCTGCTAAATCTTCTCCTGCAACAGCTAATTGCTCTTTTATGATGGATTTATTTTCCGTTAACAGTTCCATGATACCTTCCGAATTATGCTGGTATTGCAAAAGAGCCATTTGTTTATTGATCTCTTCCAAACTTTTCAATACTTCCAAATTCGGAATACCTCTTTGTTGATTGGTCGTCAACCAGGACTCTAAAAAGTTTACCTCACGTTGCAAACCAGATACAATCGCTTCTTGTTTCTTTGTTTCTTCAATCCATCGCTGATTTTCAATCGGATCAATGGTACCACTTCCCTGTTCCAATCGTTGATCCAGTTTTGCCATTTGCTCATTCAGCTGTTGGTGCGACTGCTCTAATTGAGTGACAAGGTAATTCGTTAAGCGTACTTGATTTTCCAAATTCACTTCCGCGGCCAATAATGAATCAGATAAAATGGCAATTAGTTCACTTGTATCCTTGACCGCCACACCCCACTCTTGCTGCATTTTCTGCGCTGGAGTCAAGGTTACTTTGCGGTTAAACGAGGCCAAATTGACATCCAAATTCGCTGCTAAATTCATTTTTTGACTCAACAACTCGATTGACTCGGCTTGTTTTGGGTGAATGCGATTGATGACTTTTAACTGTTCCTTCGAATCGACCATGGCATAAATCAACTCCTGTTGCAACTCCATGTCCTCGTCCAAGAATGGTATTTCGATGGATTCTTTAAAAACCTGGTTTGAACCAGTGATGCTAATTTCCATTTGATACGCGCCCGGACCGGGTAGTCCCACTAAATAGTTCCCTTTTTGTTGACTAATAAAAGGTCCAAATCGTTCATTTGTTTCAGGAACAATAAATTCCACTTTTACAGATGAATTCGATTGATCTATCTGATCGGATAAAATTCCCGTGAAAAAGAACAATTGTTTTGGTGTTTCAGTTGCACTCACCAAATATGTTTGAATGGCTGCTAACTTTCCATTACGATTGGATGCGAAATTGGCATTTCCATTCGCTGGATCTGGAACATAAAAGAAATCGTCATTGGGCGATGAAAATGGGAAATGTAAATTTTCGACATCCGAACTTTGATTCGTTTCAAGGGAATAAACGCTTCGGAATAAATCAAATCCACCCATCGTTTCATGTCCTTTCGAACTAAAATACAGATACCCATTTTCCGAATCGAAAAATGGATATACTTCATCTTTTTTAGAATTTACTTCCCCCACTATTTTCTGTGGTTTCTCCCATTCATTATTGGCATTCTTCCGTTGAATATACACATCCAAATCCGGAGATTCTGGTCCATAACTTGAAAAAACACGGAATTTCATCCCACGCTTGAACGCATAAATAGGTTCATATTGGTGTTTTGCATTTTCCTTTGTAAAAACTTCTGAAGCCTTATAAAAGCTGTAACTATCGTCTAAAAAAATATAGTGGTCGTAAAAAGCTTCACCATAAGGTTGAGACTTTTTAATCACTTGTAAGGTGCGCATATCCTTCATTCCTGCCAAAGCAGATTGACAAGCTAAAATTTCACTTTGAATATCCAAGGTAAGCGCCAATTTGGGATCTTTCTCCTTTAACTGATTGAATTGCTGAATAGCTGTTTCAAAATAATATTGATGTTGGTATATTTTCCCCAGATAATAATAGGTTTCCAATGGAAAAACAGCTTCTTTTTTTGCTAGAATAAAATCGTAATATTTTCGCGCATTCTTGATATCCTCCGTGAAATAGATACACGTCGCATATTTGTAGTTGAGTTCAATGTTCTTTTGATTCTGGGCCAAGAGTTGTCGGTAGTCAACCTTTGCTGTTTCGAATTCCTTTTTCTCAAAGGCTGCATCAGCCCGTTTCTTAATCGCAGTAACGGATTGCGCATAATTTTCCTGTACCGTTAGGAACAGCAAAAAACAAACAAAAAGATACGATATAGACTTTTGTTTCAACTACGCATGGTATTTACAAGTCTTCTTACGCCTTCTTAGAGAAAAGGTTCATTTTGTTTTCTTGACCTTTCAATAAGCGATCGATGTTTTTACGATGTGCTAAAATAACGAGGGTCGCCAGCACCACCGTGAAAATAATCATGATGCGCGCATCTTCGTTGATCATAAAGTAGCTGATAAAAGGAAAACACAATGCAGCTGTAATGGCACCTAAGGAAACAAAACGAGAACTTAAAAACACCACTAAGAAAATCGCAAGGCAGACAATCGCTGCGTATGGATTAATTCCAATGACGATTCCTAATGATGTCGCTACTCCTTTCCCACCTCTAAAATTTGCAAATATGGGAAACACATGTCCAAATACAGCACTAAAAGAAGCACATAACTGAAGAATTAAAAATTCATCCTTATAACCTTGTAGCATGTAGGTGAAAAAATGAGGAATACTTGCTGCAAGAACTCCTTTAGAAACATCGACAATTAATACCAACCATCCTGATCGCTTCCCAAGCACTCGAAAAGTATTCGTTGCACCAGCATTTTTACTGCCGTGCTCACGAATATCACATCCATGCAACGCTTTTCCTACCCAAACAGCAGTAGGAATCGATCCAATTAAATAGCCAAGAAGTACGACAATAATTAACAACATTATTTATTTATAAAGAAAATAACCACGGAATTTCGCAAGTAAATTTTTCGCCGTTACCTCGTCCATGACGTCAAATTTAAAATTTTTCGTTTTACGTTTCTCAGGTTTAATCGCTAAAATCGTTTCGTTGAAGGATTTATCATTAGAAAAAATTTGCAATTCTCCATCTCGCTTCACCATGGCATAATTCATAAAGTACTTAGTGTCATCCATTAAACTCACGTCCCAAGTAAATCCAGGCATCGTTTCATCATTGAAAGATTGCAAATAAAATTGGTGCCATTCCACCTGTTTTAAAATTGGCATTCCATTGATACTGATTACTCCTACTTGATTATTAACGGAAATCAAGCCTTTATCAATCTTTTTCGCACCGGCTTTCACATTTCCGTAGGACTCCAAAACAATATCCGTTAGTATCATTGTCTGCTCCATAGAAGCCGGCATTTTACGCAATTTGTCCTCATCAAAATCTTTGAATACTTCTTGTGCATCTTTTGCATTTGACCAATGAACGAAGGTATTTCGCAGACCGTAATTAACTTTTTTGATATCCACTTCCTTCGCTCCTTCTTGAAGTTTCATTTTATTCGCCATTTGCTCTAAGACATTCGATGCAATCGGCATGGTGACACGTGCATTCGCAGCAATTCTCGTTTTTCTGGTTTCTTGATCAAACTCTATTTTACCATACATCTCCATTCGAGCATCTCCTGTGTTGATGCCTAATTCAATATCGCCAAGTCCAATTACCTTACACGTTTGCACATCCAAAGTCAACATATTACTCAAGGTATCTGATTTATTCAAGCGACTTTTAGAAGCGATCTGATATTCATGCAATTGCTGATTGTATTGTAAATATCCGAAGGAATTAAACAGACTTGGATCACCAGATCCTTCCGTTTTTGATAGGAAACTTGGATAAATACGCACACTATCTTGTCGCTCTGATTGACGCCATAAGAATCCAGCCGCAAGGCGTTCACCCTTCGCATTTTTTGGACTAGATTGAATTGGAATCTGAATGTTTGTTGCTAAAACGGTATCCTCAAAAGTCATCCATGACTTATCATAAGCACAGGTATGATTCAAGCGTGTGGAACCATTTAAGAAAAGTCCTTGATTCGAAGCCCGGATAATCACATTTCCATAGTAATCAAATTCTTGACTCAATTTAAATCGATCTTTTTCTTTGATTTCACCCTGAGCTGTTGTCGTCAAATTCACAAACTTAATGGAGCTCATCGGAATAATGGTCAAATTACTATCGCGATCATAGAATGGATATTTCGCTGTTCCTTCGTAGTATTTTCTGGACGAAATTTTAACGTTCGCATCTTTGAATGTATGGTATTTCGTAATGTAATTGGCCACAATCAAAGCGTTTTTCAGGGAGTCCATAGCAGCTGCCTTTCGAATGCGAACACGTGAACTATCTGGGAAAATACGCGCATCACCTACTTGGATATAATCCACCGAATTACAAAGAATTAATTGGGTTTTTAAATCGTATTTCGCACTCAACGATTTAAATTGCAAGGTATCTTGTTTCTCATCGGTTGAGAAAAAGTTATTTCTTGCTAAGTCTGCTCCACTTTCAAAACTCGTTTCCCCTCCTTTGTTCTTTTGGAAATCCAAACTTTCACCATCCATGAACCAAGTGAATTTGTCCATTTGACAATAATAATGATTGGCAGGGAACATGATTCGTTTGGTTCCATTTGAATTAAATTCACCAATTCGCGTTTTGAAGCTAATATTGGTTTTCATTTCATCCGATTGAATCGCCAAAGGATTCTCACCATATTGACTAAATCGATTACGCAAACTGAAAGATGAATTATCAGAAAGGATATCTTCATTCGTGAAAACATATTCTTTTGAATTCAAACTTGCTTCTTTGAATTCCAAGAGTCCATTCCCTGTCATTCCTTTTTTATCCAAGAATAAGGTTCCATTCATCACCACATTATCCTTAAACATGACCAATGGATTTTCACCATAACTAGAAACCTTCATCAAGGCTCTTCTAGGTTGATAGGAAATCAACGCTTGTTCTGAATGAACAACTGGATAGCGCACTCCAGTCGCGGTTTCTTTATTGTCGAAAATAGCTAAACCGATGGTGGAATCCGGTAAAAACGTTAACTTTTTAGAAATGGCAACGGATTGTAAGAAATTGATCGTTCCTGTTCCTTGCAAGCCATTATTGGATAAAACAATTTTATTTTGATATTTCGTATCTGTTTCATAAAATGGATATCCTTCTTCCGGTGCTTGTGCAATAAATCCAAATGAATAGTCATTCATGATTTTTAGTGGCTCAGGGATTTTAGGGAAAATACCTGCTGAATTTAATGCCCCATCAAAACGCAAGGCAAGTTCAGAGAAGTCATCTAAACTATCCAAATCGAATGGATTCACTTCATAGTAAAAACGTGTGCTGTCGTATGCCCCTTTAACGATGTCTTTGGAGCTGTAATAAACTTTTGAAACACCAACAGATTTCAAAATAGGATATTGAGCATTGTTACCTTTTCTACCGGATTTCGAATTGACCTCATCAATCAATAATTCACCTTTGATATTTTTAAAGGAACTGAACATCAAAATGCGATCAGGGCCATCTTCTTTTCGCAATGGATTTACTCTCAACGTTGCTTCGTCTGTAGATAATAAGTTGACTTTAAACGCTTCGTAATCAAATTTTGAATACTTCGTGAATAATTCCATTTTTCCGGCAACCAACCATCCATGAAAACTCAAATCTCGGTTTTTATACATCACCACATTATTCGAGTCCGGATAAATCGTCGTTTGTTGCGCCTGAGATAAAGAAACTTCATTCACTTGATTCAAACGCATTTCGTTTTTATCTAATTGAATAACTGCATACGCCTTCTCATTTCTTTTTAACTTATTTTGTTTTTCCATATTAGCAGCGATTTCCTTCAATTGCGAATCCGCGGCAATTTGTTCTTTCGATTCACGCATCGATTGGGGACGCAAATCCGAAAGTATATTGATGTTATCGTAATCACTTTCTCCCGTACTTGCCTCCGCATAAGCCAACAACTTCGGTGAAACACGAACTTTTTTCGTTTCTGAGTCTAGGATCAACAAGCCATAAGATGCCATATCAACCAAAAGAGGCTTCGCTTGATCAATGGTTTTCTTCAATGCTGATGCGACTTCACCTTCAGATAAGTCCATGCGATTGGTTTTCTTTACCAAAGTCGCCACTGAATTAAATGGATGTGTACCGCCAATACTCTGAAATTTTTGAAAAATGACAGGGTCAAAATAGTTCATCGATTGAAAACTAGCAACCTTTTGTTCTTGTGCTGTTCCAACTTCGAAGGTATAATATGGATCAGGTGTTCCAAATTTCCAGGTCAAAACAGGCGCATAAACATATACTTGAAAATAGGAGTCGATAAATGGTAAATACTCGTATCCCTTTTTTATGGAGTTGATGCTAATTTCCTTGTTTTGTTCATTTAACGAAAAAAAGCAAGATTGAATGATCAACGAATCACCAGATTTATAATTCATTTTTGCTTTCGCATTCCGAGCGATGATTTGTTGTGGATTCATTTCAAAATACACCGAACTGATCTCGAATAAAGGAATATTTTGACGCTTAAAAATAATTTTAGCGGGTTTCTCTGGTGTTCCTCGACCGATAAAATCTGGACCTTCCAGAGTGAATCCACCATCGTAGTCCATTTGATCACGCAAGTTGGGAATTTTTAAACGCTTCTCGTAAGAATTAAATTGAGGAGACTTCTCCCCTTCTCCAAGATCTAAGGTAGTCATATCTTGTAATTTCCCTAAAATGGGTGTCGTAAAATAAGGAGTGGTTAATTCAACCGTATCTACTTTCAATTTAGCTACAGAAAAATCACATTTGTATCCACGAATATTGGCAAACGTTTCGCTTTTTGAGAATTTTACTTTTTCCCAAGTTACGACTCCTTTTGCTCCTTGCCATTTGTTTTGAATGACATCGAAGGTTCCGCTTGTTCCATAAACAACGATGGAATCTTCCAATTTTCGATCATCATCGTATTTCAAACATTTTAAATCAATGTTGGTGGCTCTTAACTTCAATGTTTTACCTTCCTCCCATGCCACTTGACCTTTTGAATAAGTCCAACGGTAAGCTGGTTCACGATAAAATGATTGGTATTTAAAAAAATTGGCTGAAAATTTCAAGAACTTCGTCAATTCCTCACCTGGATCTTTTGCGTAATCGTTGACATAATTAAACCACGGATTCACCAAATCACCAGGGAATTTATTTTCAACCTGATAAATACTAGCCATCATATAATGATAAATCTCTGGATATAGGGGGATGTCTTTTTGAGCGTATTTATTACAATTATCAACTAAACGATGAAATTGTGTTTCATTCAACAAACTACCTTTAATTTTTTGTGGCAACTCCTCTTTCAGAAAGGGAACAGCTGCTTCGTCGAGCACCAATTTTTGCCATTCTTTGACAAACTTATCACGTTCCTTCGGAAATGTTTGTGCAGTTGATTGATACAAGAATGCAAAACAAATAGTCCAAGTTAAAAGAAATCTCATGCCTTATTTTTTAAATTGTAAAACGGCCCAACCCTCACGATCGCGTTGAGAAATAAACTGCAAAGACAATTCTGATGCCAACTTTTTCAATTCATCCGTATCAGAAACGAAAAAACCACTTAAAAATAAATAAGCGCCTGATTTCATTCGATCAACATACGTTGGTATTTGTGCCGTTAGCACATTTTTATTAATGTTTGCTAAAATAAAATCAAAGGCTTCGCTTGGAATCATTTCTAGTCCACCATGAAGAGACTGAATATGTTGACAAGCATTTCGACTTGCATTTTCTGTGCAATTTTCTGCGGACCATTCTTCAATATCAATAGCCACAATGTCTGTTGCACCTCTTTTTTCTGCTAGAATAGCTAAAACGCCTGTTCCACTGCCCATGTCAAGCACACGTTTTCTCTGAAAATCCATTTCCATCATGGACGCACACATTAAATGGGTTGTTTGATGGTGTCCCGTCCCAAAAGACATTTTTGGTTCGATGACGATCTCAATTCCTGAAAATGCATCCAGTTGATGAAATGGCGCGACGACACGAATCTGATCTTCAATAAACACCGGTTCAAATTGTGATTCCCATTGTGCGTTCCAATTTTGTTGTGGAATTAATTTTAATTCAAACGTCACGATCGTCGCCTCTTCTGATTGCAATTCATCCATTAACGACTGCAATTTTTCACCATCGTACAACAACTCCTGAATGTACGCTTTTACAAAAGGGTTTTCTTCTTGGAAACTCTCAAAATCCACTTCTGCCAAGTAAGCGATTAAAATATCATTCCAGCGATCAAAGTCAGAAAGCTGAACGGTTAATTCGTAATAATTCATATTAAAAAGAGCTAGCTAATTCAAGAAAACTGGAGGCTTTTAAGGATGCTCCACCGATCAATCCACCATCGACATCCGGACAAGAAAAAATACTTTGTGCATTGTTTGTATTGACACTTCCGCCATATAGGATTGGGACTTGTGCTCCACGATCTCCATAATTCTGAACAAGAAGTTTACGAATAAACGCATGCACTTCGTTTATTTGATCCGTATTCGCCGTCTCCCCCGTTCCGATGGCCCAAATTGGTTCATAGGCAATGGTCAACAAAGACAAATGGATTTTATTGAGATGTAAAAGAGAAGCGTTTAACTGTGCTTCGAGAAACGGTAAATGATCTTGCTTTTGACGGATGCTCAAATCCTCACCACAACAAAAGATAAATGAAAATTCATGCTGACAACACGCGTCTACTTTCTCCTTCAAGAATGCATCTGACTCCTGAAAAATGGACCGACGTTCACTGTGACCTATCAAGACAGATTTCGCTTCAATACTTTGAAGTTGGGGAATTGAAATCTCTCCTGTAAACGCACCCGATTCTAAGGGATAGACATTCTGAGCACCAACATGGATTGTGTTTTTACCCGATAACCATTGAAGATATAAAGCAGGAGCATATAGACGAAGTTCCACTAAATCATTTTCACAAAAATCAGCTTGAAATTGGGTCAACCAATCCTGAACTTCATCGGCCGACAAATTCATTTTCCAGTTAGCCGCAAGAATTTTTTTTCTCATGGTCGAAAATAGTCATAATTGACGAATTTGAACCGAAAAAAGAGCTGAAATACCGAGAAATTACTTCTTTGTTTTTTGTAATTGAAGCTTCAAATCCTTTGCACTGAATTTATTCGCGCCCTCCGTTCCCTCGTAGAATTTCATTACGTGACCATTCCACAAATAGCAAACCCCAGGAACATTCTTCTCATTACCAATGGCATTCCAAAATTCGATGACTTCCAACACTTTGTAATTGTATGTGGCCCCTGCAAATTTGAAAAAGTTAGGAATTTCCTCCGTCGCTTCATCCATGAATAAGATCTGCATCTCCGGAAAATCTGGATTTGCTTTTCTCATTTCTGATAATTCTTTTGCCGTTGCTTGACAATGCTCACATGATGGAGCGAAGAAACAAAGTATTTTTTTTCCTTGATCGATGTTCGCATAATATTTCGAGAAACCAGACTTTTTAGGTTTAGGGCCAATTGGCTTTTCCGGTGTTTTCACGGTGTCTTTTAGTGAAACTGCCGTGTTATTTTCCACCACAGGAGTATTTCCAATGGAAGTATGAACCGTAGTTGTATCGGTTAAAACTGGATCAGTTGACACACCAATATCCGAAGGTTTTTTGAAAACTGGGATCAACATAAACAAGGCTAATACACAAGCCGTCACAACATTTGTCATAGCTAAATAATTTGATTTTTTAGGCAAAACCTCATCGTGCTTCCACACCAACAAAGCAAGTAAGCCTATAGATAATAGATTTTTCATGATGGCTTGAACAGGTGTCATCGGCAAAAGACTTCCGAAACATCCGCAATTCCCCACATTTCCTTTAGTCATTACTTCAATTGACAAATGCACACAGAAGACGGCTAGCATCAAGATAATGGAAGGAATCACCCATTTTTTTAAATTAAATGGAAGCAACAATAAAATCCCCAAAGAAAATTCGATTCCAATTAAGGTTCTTGAGAAGTATTTCGCTAATAATTCTGAAAATCCCATCGGGTACAATTGTTGCACCTCGAAGGTGGAAATAGTCCCATACATGGAAGGATCCGGATAAATCTTCCCTAATGCGGAAATGATGAATAGTCCAGCAACGATGGTGCGAATCGACCAAGAACTAATATTTAGGGTATCTTTCATAGCAAAGGTTTTCGTAAAGATAAAAGAAGAATTTTTCCTTCGAACGGAATTAACACGCTCTTAACAAAATCAAGCTAAATGGATCAGTGCAAACACACTATAGTTTAACATATCGAAGTAATTCCCTTCAACACCTTCAGAAACAAGTGTTAAGCCAGCATTATCTTCGATTTGTTTGATGCGCAAGACTTTCGTTAGAATCAAATCGGTGAGCGAACTCACACGCATATCTCTCCAAGCTTCGCCATAGTCATGGTTTTTTTTCTGCATCAATTCAAAGGCTTCTTTTTCCACTTTTTTATAGGCATCAACTGCTTGCTCAACAGACATTTCATCGTTCAATTTTGCTTCGTGTCGCAACTGAATAATGGCCATAATGCAATAGTTCACAATTGCCATGAATGCATCTTCAAAAGACTCCCCTACTTTGTTTTCACCTGTTTCCTGAATAGTGCGGATGCGTTGTGCTTTGATGAAAATCTGATCTGTCAATGAACTTGGACGAAGGATTCTCCAGGATGGTCCGTAGTCAAGTGATTTTTTTTCAAAGATCTCTCGACAAACATTCATTACATTTGTGTATTCAAGGGTAGTTTTTTCCATGTATTCAATATGACAACAAATACGTCTTTTCGCTTTAGTCGTTTCATACCAATGAAAGGACAACTATACGATTTCAGCGTTCCAAAGATAATGGGAATTCTGAATATGACACCAGATTCCTTCTACGAAAAAAGTAGAAAATCCTTCAATGAGGATCTATTACATGATGTGCAATCTATGATTGATCAAGGAATGGACATCTTAGATATTGGCGCGAGCAGTACACGTCCTGGAGCTGAAACACCCAGTGCAAATGAAGAACTTGATCGATTAAAAGAAGTACTCCCTTTTTTAAGAACCCATTTTCCGGAACTCATTTTGTCCGTGGATACGTTTTATAGTGAAGTTGCCGAATTTGCGTTGCAAAATGGGATCGACCTTATCAATGACATTTCAGGTGGGCAATTTGATCCTGAAATTTTGCAAGTCGTTGCAAGACATCAATCGCCATACGTTTTGACCTATCACAGAGGCGTACAATCCAACTCCGCTCATTCTTTTGTGAAGGAACATTTATTGGTGGACATGTTGCGTTTTTTCGCCGAAAAAATAGCTGAATTAGAAAAAATAGGCGTGATCAATGTGATTTTAGACCCAGGATTTGGATTTGGAAAAACGATGGAGGAAAATTATCAAATTGCCCGATCTTTTGACCTACTACATATATTTGAAAAGCCAATAATGGTAGGAATATCTAGAAAGTCAATGATACGTGAGAAATTACAAGTAGATGTTGACCATTCGCTCAATGGAACGACTAGTTTACATACCTTATTCCTCACAAAAAACGCACATGTTTTTCGCGTTCACGATGTAAAAGAAATGAATGAAGTGCGCATTTTGATGCAGGCTAGTCTGTAAATCTTACCTTTATTGAAACTTTTTTGCTTACTTTCGTATTATTGAATCAACTATTTCAAAATTTATGAAATCATTTTTCCTCATTGTCGCACTCAGCTTAACGCAATTGATACTTGCTCAGGCTCCAAGTGCTAACTTCACGATATCAGATCAAGATTTGATTTTATGTGAAGGTGATTGTATTTATGTGACAAACAATTCAACCGGTAGCGACTTGACTTATTTATGGTCATTTCAAGGTGCAACTCCTCCAACTTATGTTGGACAAAATCCAGGTCCGATTTGTTTTCCTGTAACTAGTGGTTCAACACCGTATGCAATTACATTGTTGGTAACAAATCCGCAAGGAGTTACGAGTACCTTGACGCAGTTCGTCACGGTAAATCAAACACCAACCATCAATTTGACCTTATCAGACACAACAGCTGGAGCATATGTTCAAATTAACGATACAACGATTAACATGTATCAAAATGCCTATTTGTACGCAGAAGGAACTCCAGCAGGAGGAAATCTGTATTGGTATCCAAGTGGTGTGGTTTCGGATAGTATTCTTGGATGTGCACCATGTACTGCAGGAGATTCCTTAACCGTGAATCCATTCTATACAACCAACTATGTGGCAACTTATACATTGAATGGCTGTTCAGTATCCGATACCATTTTGGTGACCGTAAATTTTGCAACAGAGGTGTTGATTGAACTTCCGAATTCATTCTCACCGAATGGAGATGGAGAAAATGATTATTTCCGCGTATTAACGAACGTTGACAAAGACCATGACTTTACGAACAATGCACACAACGGATTTTATGAAGGTGGTGCGATCGCTGAAATCGACATGCGTATTTTCAATCGTTATGGACAAATGGTTTTCCGCACAACGAATCCACACGAAGGATGGGACGGAACATTTAAAGGGAAACCTTTGAATCCAGCAACCTACACGTATATTATGAACTTCCGTACCATTGATGGCCGCTCAGGTGACCGAACTGGAAACGTTACATTATTTAGATAATACCTATGAAAAAGATTATCCTTTTTTCTGCTACTGCTTTGTTCTTTTTACAAGCTAAGGCACAACAAGATAAAAATATGAGTACTTGGTATCAATCGCAAGTACTGTACAATCCGGCAGCAGTTTCTACGGGAGCAGAAGACTATAGTTTCTATACTGGTTACCGTGCGCAGTGGTTAACTGTTCCAAATGCCGGCATGCGAACAAACACCTTGAATGCAGAATTCAAAATCCGCGATGGTGCAATGAGTAAAAATAGTTTCGGAGTTGGATTGTCAGCCGTAAATGATCAAACCGGTGATGCTAGTTTTATGACAACCAGCGTTTCTATTCCATTCAATTATACGGTTGCTTTGGATCGAAATAATAAATTTTCCGTAGGACTTTCCCCTGGATTCTATCAACAAAGTGTTAATCGAGGTAGCCAAACGTGGGAAAACCAATGGACAGGAATTAACTTTTTGAATTCATCAACAAACACTGAGTTGAGTTTAAATAGTTCCTACACAACAATTGACTTAGGAACCGGATTGTATTACCAACATACAACACGCAACAAATCTTCTTTTTATGCAGGATATGCGCTAAACCACTTGACACGTCAAAAAATCAATTTCTCTTTTGGAGGTGATAAATTGTATATGAATATGGTCGTTCAAGCAGGTGCAGATTTAACAACGAAAAGACGCGATTTCCATGTTCAACCAAGCATGATTTTCTTCCGCAGTGGACCATCTTACAATTTAACGGCAGGCTGTTCATTTGAGCACACTATCAAAGAAGGATCTGAAATTACCAACATCAACAAATCAAACAACGTGACGTACGGAGTTTATTATCGTCACAACGATGCGGTTATTGTAACAGTTGGAATGAAAATCAAGGCCATTAAATTTGGAATGGCTTTCGATGCGAATTATTCTAAATTAAGTCAAGCGACGAGTAGTGTTGGAGCGGTTGAAGTTTACTTCAAATCCCTACTCTATTACAAAAAAATGAACCATAGAGGAAAACTAAGATAGGAATCCACTAATATAAATTGAAAGCCCTGACAGCAACGTCAGGGCTTTTTTAGTGAAGGATACCCCCAGTGTGAATAAATAATACTGCTAGATTTTCCGAATTTGTATTTAAAAGATGGTGGTTTTCAGCAAAGGCATACATTACTTTACCTGTATAAACGGGTTCTATCTGAAATGAATTGACTTGATGAAAATCATCAATGAATTGAATTAATTCAGGACTCGTTTTTGCATATCCACCATGGTGAGCATGATCCCAAATGATCAATTTGGATTGTAGGACATCAAAAAGGGCATCATCGTTCAATACTTTTTTCATCTCACCGAGCACGTCAAATCCTTTCAAAACTGGAACAACAATCAACTTTGAATTTTCCGGAATCGACAATAATAGTCCGACACTTGTTGTGGTTGTTCCCTGTGCCAACATATAATAATCGAAGACGGTTTCTAGTTCTCCCACTATTTCCGTGCAACCTTGAACGCCTTCACGATTCGCACCACCTTCAGGAATTACCCAATAGCATTGGTCATTAATCATTTTTTTGCCGGATGTATATTTCTCCTGAAGAAAGGCAGTCCGTGTGATAAACTGCAAGTCCATTCCCATATCATAACATCGTTTTAACAGGGCATTCGATTCACTTGACAGCTCCTCCCCTCTTACGCAACCAATAACCGAAATGCCGAGCTCTTTTCCTGCGGCAGCAGTTGCCAATAAATGATTTGAAAACGCTCCTCCGTAGGTTAATATTCCGGAACAACCGGATTCCATTGCGGCAATAATATTGTATTTCAGCTTTCGTAATTTGTTTCCGGAAATGAAGGGATGAATTAAATCATCTCGTTTAACGAACAATTTCGGCGCTATTGTGTTAGAAGGCAGGTTGAAGGATTCCACACGGCTATTTCGTGTTAACTTTGCAAACCAATCATCTAATTGAATGGATAATGAGTGAAGATTTTTCAGGTTTTTCAAAGCGATCTAATTTAAACGAAGAAGATTATTACATCTCCGAAGAAGGATACATTGTTTTTACGGAAAAATACCATTTGAAACGAGGTTACTGTTGTAAAAGTGGTTGTAAACATTGTCCATACGGATACGATATCAAAACGGGCACCATCAAAGAGAAAAAGTAAGTGACATTGCTTGCAAATTAAACTTTCCTTCTTAATCAACTTAATAAATCCCTTTTTCCGGGTACTTACCTTGGTACTGACTTAAAATGCTTTTTATGTATTCGATGTCTTGATCAACATTTCCTGTCGGATAAAATAAGCTGTGAAATCCGCCTGTTTTGGTTTTGAAATCGATGTAACAGATATAAATAGGAACTTGCGCTTTTAGTGCGACATAATAAAATCCTTTTTTCCAGTTTGGATTGTAGCTTCTCGTTCCTTCCGGTGAAAAAACCATGAACATGCTGTCATTTTCTTGAAAATACTTAACCGCTTCATCTGTCAGGTTATTATTTTTCTTTCGATCAACAGGAATTCCTCCGATGGCTTTTAAAAACCAACCGAGTGGTGGAAAAAATAATTCCTTTTTCATGAGGTATCTTCCCTTCACGCCGAATAACACAAATGCCATGCGTCCAATCACAAAATCCCAATTAGACGTATGGGGTCCCACCGCGATGACACACTTTTTAAGGTCACTTGGAACGCTATTATCAATCTTCCAACCGCTTATCCAAAAAATAAATCGTACGATTATCTTCATGTTCAAAGATAATCAATTCATCTTTCATTTATCTTTACAGTCGAAATGAATCGTTGGAAAGAATTTTCTTATGTCCTTTCACTGGGAATACTGTTTATTCTAACAGTGAATATTTCTTTGTCTATTTCTGAAAAACCGGACCCACAGCAACGAATCCCGCACTTTGAAAAGGCGAACATTGAATTCAGTGGCCTACCGTTAAATGTACTTCGTGAGTTGATCACGTCGGAACTGTTTCAATTAAAAAACCAAGCGTTTATCAATCAGCTGAAGCAACTGAATACTTCCACTCGTTCTAAAAATCAGTTGGACAAGATCCAAATTGATTTATCAAAAGCCATGACCATCATTGTCCTGAAAGAGCCTTCTGTTCCGAACTTGCTCCTTCATTTCAGAGCAAAAACAGCGCAATCTACTAGTGGAAAGCACTATATCCAATCAGGCTACGATGTATTTTATTCACCTGTTACCTCCTTGTCAAAAGCGCAATCAAAATGGATTGAGTCACAGGTAAAATGGGAAGACACCCGAATTGAAACACGTCAATTCATTGTCCATCAGCAAATAAACGGAACGTCTTCCATTGCTCAAATTGATTGGGATGAATCAACTTTACATTACCGAACCAAAGCAAGTCAACTGAATCAAACCATTGTTTTGAGTCCGAGGTATTTTCATTTGAGTCAAACTTTTCCGAATTCGATATTACCAGCAATTCCTTCGACCTATCCCCTGCGTCATTTATTGATCGACCTCGAACGATATTCCGTTAATTACGAAGGCGGGGCACTTTCTGATGATGAATCTTTTCCTTTTTCGCCATCTTTTGAAGCATTGCTGGAATATAAGAATCCACAGGACCTTGATAAGGCACTTAGCGCTGTGCGTTCAGCTTATGATACCTTAACGTGGAAGGAGCAAGAAGTGAAAATGGGATCGCAAACGTATTTTTTCAAATTAACCAGTCCGAAGACCCTATATATTTGTTCTAATAAAGCACAGTTTTGTCCGAATGGAAATCCAAATGTTACCCGTTGTAACTACGGTTTTCTGTGTAAAGGCGATTTGGGACGATTAACAAGCATTAAAAACACAGGTTGGGCTGGATTGGTATTGGATATGATTCCAGCGTTTCGTGCGAGCAAAGAATTATTTGATGGCACCACAGAGATTCAAAGTTCGAACAAAGGACTTGACATCACCTTCAAACCGGGCAGCACCGTTCTACATCAACTGTTAAAAACACTTGTTGTTTATAGCCAGGAATAGTTTAGCATTCGCACAAGCGATTAAAATCGTTTAAGTCTATTTCCTTAAAAATATTCCTTCCAGTTACTCGTAATTACTGAAACTTAAATTCACTCATTATGAAAACGTACCTTTTTTCTTTTGAAAAGCTGGATGTATGGAAAGACGCACATGCGTTGGTTCTTATGACGTACACAGCAACAAAAAAATTTCCAACTTCAGAGCGTTTTGGACTCTCAAATTGGATGAAACAATCGAGCATTGACATTGTCAGTAATCTAGCCTTGGGCTGCGGACCTGTTCCGCGAAAGGACCAAGCAAAAAATTATTACAAAGCGTATGCTGCCGGCATGATTTTATTAAATCAATCTTTTGTCGCGAGAGACTTAGGTTATTTAACTGAAGAACAACATTTGGAGTACCGTACACATTTGGAAAAAGTCACTGGAAGAATTCATGCGCTGCGTAAAACGGTTGTCGCAAAGACAATGGAAGCTGCCTAACAGGCGCGTTCATTTTTTAAGCAAAAAAAAGTCCCTAACGGTTTCGTTAGGGACTTTTCTATTTTATCGAGTGAATAACATTTCTCTGAATTTCGGCAATGGCCAAAGTTCATCTTCCACAAGTAATTCTAATTTATCCGCATGGTAACGAATTTCGTCAAAATGTGCTTTCACGTTATCGCAATAAGCAAGTGCTTTTTCCTCTGCATGCTCTAATTTATTCGCGATTTTACGTTGTTCCAACATGGCATCAGAAGCAGCTTTCATTTTATTTAAATGCATACTGATTTTCTCAATCAATTCAATTTGCGCTTTTCCAGCTGCTTTTCCAGCTTTATCACCCAATACACTCATTAGTCCTTGCACATTTGAAATCAATTTATTTTGATATTCAACAGCTGCTGGAATAAAGTTGTTTTGAATTAAATCACCCATTAATCTGGATTCAATTTGAATTTTCAGTACATAATTTTCAAATTCAATTTCACGACGCGCATCTAATTCACGCGGTGAAAGCACACCCATTTCGTCGAATAATTCCGCCACTTTTTTGTCGTGCCAAATTTGTAACGCTCGTGGCGTATCTTTCAAATTCGCTAATCCACGTTTCTCAGCTTCAACCACCCACTCGTCACCGTATCCATTTCCTTCGAAACGAATTTTCTTTGAGTTTTTAATCATTGACTGAAGTTCCTTTAGAATTGCTTCGTCTTTTCCTTCTCCTTTTGCAATTCGCGCGTCAACTGCTTTTTTAAAAACGCGTAATTGTTTTGCCATAATGGTATTAATGACAATCATAGCAGAACCACAATTAGCAGATGAACCTACAGCTCGGAATTCAAATTTATTTCCCGTAAAGGCAAATGGTGAAGTGCGATTGCGATCGGTATTATCCAACAAGATTTGAGGAATTTTTCCAATATTTAATTTCAACTCTGTTTTATCTTGAGGTGTCATTTTACCTGCCTTGATGTTTTTCTCTAAATCATCTAATAATTGAGAAAGTTGGCTTCCAATGAAAACAGAAATAATTGCCGGAGGCGCTTCGTTTGCTCCCAAGCGGTGGTCGTTTCCAGCAGATGCGATCGCAGCGCGCAATAATCCAGCATTTTCATGAATCGCCATAATGGTATTCACGAAAAAAGTCAAGAATTGCAAATTCGATTTTGGATTTTTACCTGGCGCTAATAAATTCACACCGGTGTTCGTGCTTAACGACCAGTTGTTGTGTTTACCTGATCCATTCACACCAGCAAATGGCTTTTCATGCAATAACACACGGAAATTGTGCTTACGCGCCGTTTTCTCCATGATGTCCATCAACAATAAATTGTGGTCATTTGCTAAATTACATTCCTCAAAAATAGGAGCACATTCAAATTGATTAGGAGCCACCTCATTGTGACGCGTGGTAACAGGAATACCCAATTTCAAGGACTCCACTTCAAATTCACGCATGAAAGCATTCACTCTTTCTGGAATGGAACCAAAATAATGATCTTCTAATTGTTGTCCTTTTGCTGGCGCGTGTCCAAACAAAGCTCTACCTGTCAACATGATATCTGGTCGAGCATTGAACAAAGCTGAGTCAATTAAAAAGTACTCTTGCTCCCAACCTAAAGTTGCATTTACTTTTGTGACATTTTTATCAAAATATTGACAAACCTCTGCTGCTGCTCCATCGATGGCATGAAGTGCTTTCAGTAAGGGCATTTTATAATCTAACGATTCTCCCGTGTAAGAGATAAAAATCGTTGGAATACACAACGTTTTCCCTATAACAAATGCTGGAGAAGATGGATCCCAAGCAGTATATCCACGTGCTTCAAATGTATTTCGAATTCCACCATTTGGAAAAGAAGATGCATCTGGCTCTTGTTGCACGAATAAATCACCATCAAAACGCTCACTCGCCTTACCTGGACCAATTGGCTTAAAGAAGGCATCGTGTTTTTCAGCTGTTGTTCCCGTTAATGGTTGAAACCAGTGTGTGTAGTGAGTCGCTCCTTTCGAAATTGCCCAATCCTTCATGGCTGATGCCACTTGATCGGCATTTCGTCGATCTAATCGAGTGCCATTTTGTGCTGATTCCAACATTGACTTATACGTTTCCGAAGGAAGGTATTCTCTCATGACGTCGATGTGAAACACATTTTGTCCAAACAATTCCGACAGTTTCCCGTCAAATTCAATGTGTTTCGGTTCTCTATTCAACACATCTTGATACGCATTTAATCTTTTACTTGCCATTTTGGGTGTTTTTTTGAACAAAGTTATCTCTTTTTAAGGTTCAGAGTGGTATTTTTTATGTTTATTTTACATTATACCCCTATTTTTTAGGGGGGTGTTCTTATTTTTTCTTGTTTTTCATACTTTTTTCTTCGTTCTTTTGGCTTGACCCCAAAGAACCAAAAGGTCAAGCCTGTAAAAACAATTTGCTGATAGGAAAACGAAAATTCGATATGTCTGAAAAAGAAAGATATTTAAGGAAATGAAAAGCGTAACCGAATACACACTTTGCGTTTTAAGGTTCCATCAAACGACAAAAAACAAATTTTCGTCGTATTTTTGAAACACAAGTCAATTATTTTGCAACGATTTTACTTCTTTTTACTTTCCTTTTTACTCAGCATGGGCGCTTGGAGTCAATATGCGTATGAGTCAACGGGAGTAGAGTTAGAACCAATAGAAAAACCCTTATTGATTCATCAATTTCGCTTTCATAAAATTCTTCAGGACACCATTCAACTCGAAGCGAATGATTTATTGGTCTGCGATTCTTTTTGTGCCCAAGGAATGCCTTCGACTTATGATGCATTGCATTCATTCAATTACCGCATTGCAGATCGATTTGGTGGATATTTAAACATCAAAGTCAATCTAGCATTGGAACAAATTCGTCAAAATGGTTTTCCTTCGGATGTAAAAAAAATATACATCCAAATTGACCCCATTTATTTGAAGGTATATTGGTTTGTCGTGGTGGGTCCAAGTATTGATGGCACATCGTATGTCCGAATTGATAGCCGAGGTTCAGCCGGAGGAGGTGTCAATGCCGTACAAAAACAGCTGCCATACATGTTGAAAAAGCATCCCAATTTCCAAGCTCACAAGTTGATGGAATTTAATGAGAACGTTCCAGTGTGCTACGATTGGAGCGGAAACCAGTTGTGCGATTTCAATGGAACCATTAATATTCGTCAGCATTTCTACAAATTTTCAGCTCCCGAAGGAATGGAAATTCCTCCAGTGGAAGATACCGAATTGATTACAAATCCAATTCTTTTCGATCGTAGAACTGCGAACGAAGAAACCACTCCAACGAACTATATCACGCACAAAACAAGTAAACCGAGTGTGAAAACGTATCGGGTTAAATCGGGTGACACCCTTTCAGAGATTGCGAAAAAAAATCATGTTTCCATAGCCAGTATTAAAAAAGTGAATCAGTTGAGATCAGATCAGATTCAAATTGGACAAACACTAAAAATTCCGAAATAGATGGTATTTCGATGGATGTTGTTCGGTGTTTTATTCCTTTCAGGACTCATTTGGATTCAGACGAAGGCGGGAAATTCAGGGGAGGAAATCCAAGCGTCCACACATCTTCAAGTTGCAACAGATTCACTATCGAAAAATTGTCGAATTTTCGTTGAACAAGTTATTGGGCAAAGCAAACAATCGGTAAGCTACGACCCAAGTTACTACACCATCAACTATCCAAATGGCGATGTTCCTGCGAACAAAGGTGTTTGTGTTGATGTTCCCATTCGTGGACTTCGTTCTATTGGAATTGATTTACAAAAATTGGTACATGAGGACATCATGAAAAATCCTGCTGCCTATCACATTTCAAAAGTCGATAAAAACATTGACCACCGCAGATGCACCAACTTGATCATTTATTTCAAACATCAAAAGCAAAACATCCCCGTCAGCTCAGATGAATCCGATTACAAACCAGGTGATTTGGTTTTTTGGGACATCGCACACGGACATGTTGGTGTCGTTACTAACGTGAAAGTTCCGGGAACAAAACGCTTTTACATCGTCCATAATATTTGCTGTGGACCTCAATTAGAAGATGTTCTGTTCATTGCTCCCATTGTTTGTCATGTTTCCTTTGAGAAACTGATTTGAGCAGAAAAAAACAAGTTTATTGGGGCAAACAAACGACCTGAACCAATTTCTCGGTTTTCGAGCCTTTGTGATTTAAGGTTGCAACTACTTTTACTACGACGCTGGTTGTATCCGTTACTTGATTGTGCCAATGTTCATGAAAGGCATACGATTTAGCTTTCTCCTCCGAAGGTAAATCGAGGTATTTTTCTCCTGTTTGGGCATTTGTATAGCTCAATTCATATCCATACATCGTTCCGTCTCCAACAATCGTTCCCTCGAAATGAAGTGAATCATTGTAAGCCACGGTATCATTCACCATTGGTTCCATGATTTCAATGGTAGCTGATGTTGCATCTCCTTTGTGACAAGAAGTGATTGAAAAAAATAAGGCTACGATTGCTAAGTTAATTAGGTTGTTTTTCATGTTGTTTTTTTTGAATTAAATAATAAATATGAAGTCCGAAGACGATTTTTTGTTTGGTATTTCCGAGATTTATCTGTTGATACATAGGTGCTTGAAATTGAGCAGATACTAAATAGCGATTCATCAACAGATTCAAACTGCCTTTCAAGGAAAAGATCGTTCCTCCCATGTTTTGATCCATCAGCCTCACTCCATTTAGTCGACTACTTTGAAAGTGATCCCATTGTACACCCAGAGACGAAATCAATCGGATCCCTTGTACTTTTTGATTGTATATGAAGGAACTGGAAAATTGTGTTGATGGTCCAAATTGATATCCATCTGGATCCTTCCCTTTGAATGCATAACTTCCCTCCGCTTGAAAAGACAAGGCATTTTTGAAGCGATGGGTGTAATTGCTAAGCAGCATTCCATCGAAGGATCCGGTACTCGGAGCCAGATTCTTGAAGGTATTTTGATAAGACAGCCATTTTCCACAGGGGAATTTGACACCGAACCCAAGGTTCCAAAAGTCACGTGTTACCTGCATCGAATCTTTTCGATCCATCAGAGCGAAGGTAAACATCACACTGGGATCAGATATTCCTGAAACAGTCGAGGTCTGAAAATCCGTTTTTTGTCGAGCCAACTGAACAGGAAGTGTACCGTAAAATTGTACGCGCTTACCAAGTTGCGTTCGAACATTGAGGTCCGATTGCCAAATGAGTTCCGACGAATGTTTGATTCCATACAAATATGAATCCATCAATCTCAAATTTTGACGCCAACCGACCAAATGAAAGTGATTAGCCGCAAAAATCCCAATGGATGCATTGCTTCCGACACCGCCACATAGGTCACATGCCAGAAGGTGGACATGACCATAAAGCATGCCCAGAAAAATAAAATATTTCATTGATTTTCTGTTAATTAAACGAATAAAGAAAAGGTCGTTTAACTACACGGAGGATGAAAACATGGATCAACAACATCTAAGTCATAAAAGTTAATTGAAGCCAATAAATGGGATGTTTGAACATCAAGTTCGCGATGAATTATTGGTGAAATGTGTATTTCCGCACAAGCAAACAAATCAGATTCGGTCCATTTTAATTGCTCTTGTGAGCGAGACGAAGCTTGTTTTTTATCATCCAATTGTTGTTCTGCTTTTTGCAATTGTTTGGCGAGATAGCATTTACCGTTACAATGCAATTCCGGACGATTTTTATTGATGCATTCCATGCGCGCAATTTCCTGCTGATTCAAACGAAAGTTGACCTGCCAAAAAATCCCATACAGTGTTTTACTGAGTAGAATGAAGGTGAGCAGTATGGTTCCAAATATGCGCATTCATGACAAAAGTACACATTCAAATCACAATGCTATTCAAAATCTTCCGAACTTTAAAGAAATTTGTCAAGCAATGAATCAAACAGATCTACCACAGCCCAACAATCCACTCCACGGAGTGAAATTAGCTCAAATATTAGAAGAATTGGTGGACAATTACGGATGGGAGCATTTGGCTTTTAAAGTGAATATCAATTGTTTCAAACACGACCCTTCAATCAAATCAAGTTTGGTATTTCTGAGACGTACACCTTGGGCACGCGATAAGGTCGAAGAAGTCTATCTGGATTTTTTGAAAAAACGAAAATAAGTTCGAGTTTGCTTCGTTCAAATCTTTTTCATTACATGGGATCATGAACTTTTTCAATAGACTCGTGTTTAAATTAAAATGATTATTCATGCGTCACTCGACTTATGTATTCACACCATATGAAGCTCCTCATCAAACACCATTTGAGAAGCTGTTTGATATTTTCAGTGAATTAATTACCCACACTTCGGGAGATGTAGATGAAGCGTTGGATTGGTTAAACATCCTTGACAAAGAATATTCGTTGACTTCGGATGAATATACCATGGAAGATTTCATTGAAGACCTAAAGAAAAAAGGGTTTTTACGCGAGGAAATTCAACCAAATGGACAAGGTCAACTCGCCATCACTGCCAAAACAGAGCGAGTACTTCGCAAGAATGCCATGGAGCAGATTTTCGGAAACATTCGAAAAAATGGTGTGGGCAATCACCGATCGAAAAAAAGTGGACAAGGAGATGAAGCGACCGGCGAATTTCGTGCCTTTCAATTCGGGGATTCGTTCGAACATATTTCGGTGACGGAAAGTTTAAAAAACGCACAGATTAATCATGGAATCGGATCATTCCAATTAAGCGAGCAAGACTTGGTAGTTGAAGATACCCATCACAAATCTCAAATGAGTACGGTACTCATGATTGACATCAGTCATAGCATGATTTTATATGGAGAAGACCGGATTACACCAGCGAAAAAAGTTGCCATGGCTTTGGCTGAGTTGATTACAACTTCTTATCCGAAGGATACTTTAGACGTTATCGTTTTTGGAAATGACGCCTGGCCAATCAAAATCAAGGACCTCCCCTATTTGAATGTAGGCCCATACCATACAAATACCGTAGCTGGACTCGAACTTGCGATGGATATTCTTCGTCGCAAACGAAATACCAATAAGCAGATTTTCATGATCACTGACGGCAAACCAAGTTGTTTGCGAATGCCAGATGGTCAATATTATAAAAACAGCAATGGATTGGACCAATTCATCGTCGAGAAGTGTTATAACATGGCTGCTCAAGCGAGAAAAATGCACATTCCCATAACAACCTTCATGATTGCACAAGATCCTTATTTACAATCATTTGTTGACCAATTCACCGCTTCAAACAAAGGAAAAGCATTTTTTACAGGACTAAAAGGCCTAGGTGAAATGATTTTTCACGATTACGAAACGAACCGAAAAAAAAGAATGAATTAAAAGATGAATACTTCTATCACAACATTAGGCGCATTAAAAGCTTCTGGTTATCAATCCAAAAGTATGAAAACGGAATTAAGAGATAATCTCATTTCAGCTTTACGAGAAGGGAAAGAAACTTTTCCAGGGATGCATGGATATGAACATACAGTTATTCCACAGTTGGAACGCGCGATTTTAAGCAAGCACAATATCAATTTACTTGGCTTACGAGGACAAGGAAAGACACGTTTAGCCAGATTAATGGTCAATTTATTGGATGAATATATCCCTTATGTAACCGGGAGTGAAATCAATGACGATCCTTTTCAGCCCATCAGTCGCTACGCAAGAGATTTGATTATAGAAAGAGGAGATGAAACACCGATATCATGGCTACATCGATCTGATCGCTTTTTCGAAAAATTAGCCACTCCAGATGTGACAATTGCTGATTTAATCGGTGATATTGATCCCATTAAAGCAGCGAATTTAAAGTTAAGTTACGCTGATGAACGAGTGATTCACTTCGGAATGATTCCAAGAGCAAATCGTTGTCTTTTCGTCATCAATGAGTTGCCGGATTTACAAGCACGCATACAGGTAGCCTTGTTCAACATATTAGAAGAAGGAGATATTCAAATTCGTGGATTCAAACTTCGAATGCCCCTAGATGTACAATTTGTCTTTACCGCCAACCCCGAAGACTACACAAATCGTGGCAGCATTGTGACCCCGCTGAAAGACCGTATCGGATCTCAGATTTTAACACATTATTCAGCTGACCTTGCCACTGCGAAGAAAATCACCCAGCAGGAATCAGAAAAATTAGAAAATAGAGAATGTCGCGTTTATGTTCCAGAATTAGCCAAAGACTTATTAGAACAAATCGCATTTGAGGCACGCGAAAGTGAGTACATCGATCACAAAAGTGGTGTTAGTGCCCGTATGAGTATCACGGCGTTTGAAAATTTAATCAGTACTGCAGAACGACGTGCGCTTATGAACAACGAAAATGAAACTACGGTTCGTTATAGTGACCTTCTTGGGATGATTCCATCTATTACAGGAAAAATGGAATTGGTCTATGAGGGAGAACAAGAAGGTAGCTCATTCGTTGCACAACATTTAATCAGTGAAGCAACGAAAACCCTATTTCTTCAATATTTTCCAAAAATCGAAAAACTAAAAAAACAAGATCAAGAAACCCCATACGATGGAATACTTAGATGGTTTTTTGAAGCAGATGCTTTTGAATTATCCGACTTTTCACCGGAGGAAAAATACAGAAAATCCTTGCTTTCAATTGAACCATTAGTGGAACTCTTACAAAAATTCCAACCTAAAGTAGCTCCAATTGATGTTCCATTTTTATTGGAATTCATTCTTTGGTCCTTGGTTGAATTCAAACAACTCTCCAAGAAAAAAACGACAGAAGGATTGTCCTTTAACGATGCGTATGACAGTTTATTGAGTGGCTTGTCCTGATTTGTATTCTTGAAAGCATTTCATTAATTCATTGTACCTACTGATTTGATGCAGACCAAAATGGGTTCATGCAAAATTGCAGTGACATTCAAATTTAACCACGAAGAGATTACGCTGGCGCGTTTTCCGTTGGATTTGCTCATTCCAAGCATAGAAACCCAAGCCTTGCTCGCTAGTCTGTGTTTTTTGTTTTTATTTGTTTACACCAATAAAATAGTAACACATTACAAAACAAAAAACCCTGATGTGAACATCAGGGTTTCTTTTTGTGACCCCGGAGGGATTCTAACCCACAACCGCTGGAGCCGAAATCCAGTGCGCTATACAGTTGCGCCACGGAGCCTTGTTACTCGTATTGTCTGCCTGTCCGCCGAAACGGAGTGGAGGTGGACGCCACGGAGCCTTGTTACTCGTAT
>JBJTMU010000040.1:0-28432 GCA_046070685.1 Flavobacteriales bacterium
AAAAAATTACCTTAACCGAGACAGACGCCCTCTTTCATTTTTCGGGTGGAGATGGAATCGAAGCAAGATTGGGCTAATAAAAGGGCATTTGGATTCGCTAATCCGATGTCTTCCGTTGCTGAAATTAATAACCTTCTGGCAATAAATTTGGGGTCTTCACCACCTTCAACCATTCGTGCTAACCAATAAATGGCTGCGTTTGGGTCACTTCCGCGAATGGATTTGATAAATGCTGAAATAATGTCGTAATGTTGTTCCCCATCTTTATCGTAGCGCGCCAAACTTTGTTGGGCATTTTGCAACACGACTTCATCTGTGATGTCAATTTCTGTTTGACCTTGAAACGTGCCGATAATAATTTCAAACACGTTCAGTAATTTCCGAGCATCACCTCCCGAAATAGCCAATAAACTACTTGTTTCGCTTAAGGTGATTTTCTTCGAACTCAAGGCTGCATCTTGGTTGATGGCACGGTCGAGTAAATGCAATAAGTCTTCTTTTGAATGTTCTTTCAGAACGTATGTCTGACAACGAGAAAGCAAGGCTGAAATGACTTCAAATGAAGGGTTCTCTGTCGTTGCACCGATTAAGGTGATGACTCCTTTTTCAACAGCTCCTAGTAGTGAGTCTTGTTGTGCTTTACTAAATCGATGGATTTCATCAATGAAAAGAATCGTACCTTTTGCTTGAAACATCCCGCCGTTTTCAACCCTCACAATGACTTCTCTGACATCTTTTACGCCTGATGAAATGGCGGACAATGTGTGAATTGGACGATCTAAGTGTTTGGCAATTAATTGAGCGAGTGTTGTTTTTCCAACTCCTGGAGGACCCCAAAAAATCATGGATGGAATGACTCCTGCGTCGAGCGCACGTCTTAAAGCTGCACCTTGGCCTAATAAATGTTCTTGCCCGATGTATTCATCGAGTGTTTTAGGTCGCATTCTTTCCGCAAGTGGTGCATTGATCATTCATCAAAGTTAAGCTATTCTTGTCGAATAATCGAAGGATTTAGCAGGAAAGAAACTCGAATCTTTCCAGTATTTAATGAAACAATTCTCTTAACTTTGTTCTATGTTAAATGGAAAGAAAATCTGCATCGTTTTACCAGCGTACAATGCTGCGGAAACCTTGGAAATGACGTATGCTGAAATCCCTTTTGATATTGTGGATGAAGTGGTTTTGGTGGATGATGCCAGTAAGGACAATACAAGCGAAGTTGGACGTAAGCTTGGAATCCAGCACATTGTTCGTCATGAGCAAAATCGTGGTTATGGTGGAAATCAAAAATCTTGCTACGAGAAAGCACTCAGTTTAAATGCAGATATCATCATCATGCTACATCCTGATTACCAATATACGCCAAAGTTGATTCATGCCATCTCAGGTGTGATTGCTTATGATGTGTATCCAGTCGTTTTAGGATCTCGGATTCTAGGAAAAGGTGCGCTGAAAGGTGGGATGCCGATGTATAAATACATTGCCAATCGATTCCTAACCTTGTTTCAAAATATTTTAATGTCTCAAAAATTGTCTGAATATCACTCCGGTTATCGTGCGTTTTCAAAGGAAATCTTCACGAAAATCAACATCGAAGCTAATTCAGATGATTTTATCTTTGATAATCAAATGTTAGCACAAATATTCTTTGCTGGTTATGAAATTGGTGAAGTTACTTGTCCAACAAAGTATTTCGAAGAAGCTTCTTCCATTAATTTCGCCCGTTCAACAACTTATGGACTCGGCGTATTATGGACATCGGTCAAATACCGTTTAGCAAAATGGAAAGTCTATACAGCGAACGAATTCAAACAGAAGTAGTCGAATTCAGTTTGGAAGGAATTTATATCTTTGATTAAAATAAAAAATATGGGATTACTAGCGAATAAAATTGTCTTAATTACTGGAGCTTCACGTGGAATCGGGAAAGCGATTGCGGAAGAATGTGCACGTCAAGGTGCGACAGTAGCCTTTACATACTTGTCTTCAGAGGAAAAAGCACGTGCATTGGAAGCAGAATTATCTGCAAATGGTGGAAAAGCGAAAGGATTTCGTTCAGATGCATCCAATTTTGACCAAGCACAGCAATTAGTAGATGACGTAGTGGCTGAATTCGGAACAGTAGATGTTTTAGTGAATAACGCGGGTATTACCAGAGATACTTTGTTAATGCGCATGACCGAAGAACAATGGGATGAAGTCATCAACACAAACTTGAAGTCGGCTTTTAATTTGACCAAAGCGGTTCAAAAACCAATGTTAAAGGCACGTAGTGGTTCCATCATTAACATGTCATCAGTTGTTGGTGTGAAAGGTAATGCAGGACAATCGAATTATGCTGCGTCAAAAGCTGGATTAATTGGATTTACGAAATCAATCGCGGCTGAACTTGGATCTCGAAATATTCGTTGCAATGCCATTGCTCCTGGATTCATCGAGACCGAAATGACGGAAGTATTAGATCCAGAAGTTGTACAAAGCTGGAGAAATAGCATTCCATTAAAACGTGGTGGACAACCAATCGATGTGGCTAATGCAACTGTTTTCCTTGCTTCTGATATGTCTGCGTATGTAACGGGTCAAACCTTGCATGTATGCGGTGGAATGTTAATGTAATCGTATGAATATTCGTCCAAGACGCAATCGAAAGAGTAGTGCCATTCGTCAAATGGTGGAAGAAACGAAATTAGGCGTTGAACACCTGATTTATCCCATCTTTTTGAAAGATGGTGCCAACATCAAAGAAGAAGTTTCGTCGCTTCCCAATAATTTCCGCTGGTCTATTGATAAACTTTTACCGGAAATGGAGGAATGCATGAATCTTGGGATTCACACATTTGATATTTTTCCTGCTGTAGATGAATCCTTGAAGGATCAAATAGCAAGCTATAGTTACGCCAGTGATAATTTCTACCTAGAGGCGATTCGTCAAATCAAAGAAAGATTTCCGGAGTCAGTGATCATGTCCGATGTGGCAATGGATCCGTATTCCTCTGATGGTCACGATGGACTTGTGGTGGATGGTAAAATTGTCAATGATGAGACCTTGCCTATTTTAGCAAAAATGTCCATCGCTCAAGCGCAAGCTGGTGTCGATATTATTGGTCCTTCTGATATGATGGATGGTCGTGTCGCGGTTATTCGTGAGGCCTTGGATACCAACGGTTTTACAGATGTAAGCATCATGTCCTACACGGCAAAATATGCGAGTGCGTTTTATGGTCCATTTCGTGATGCACTGAATTCAGCACCGAAATCAGGAGATAAAAAGACGTATCAAATGAATCCGGCAAATCGTCGTGAAGCATTGTTGGAGGCGCAATTGGATTTTGAAGAGGGTGCTGATATGATGATGGTGAAACCAGCACTTTGCTACCTTGACATCATTCAATTACTAAAACAAGAATTTCCAATTCCCATTACAGCTTATAATGTGAGTGGAGAATGTGCCATGGTTCATGCCGCAGCGCAAAATGGCTGGTTAAATTACGATTTAGCCGTATATGAAATGTTATTAAGTATTCGTCGTGCCGGAGCGGATGGAATTCTTACCTATTTTGCGAAAGATTTCGCGCAAATGATCCGAAAATAAAATTTATATGTCAGCATATACGATTCATTTAGACTATATTGAATTGTCTGAATTTGAGAATATTATAAACAACAACTTAAAGTTAAACTTATCCAAAGAGGCGGCGGATGCTGTCTCTGCGTGTCGTGCGTATTTGGATCAGAAAATGCAAGATTCGGATAAGTTGATTTATGGGATTAATACGGGATTTGGGTCCTTGTGTGATACCGCTATTTCAACAAATGATTTGGAGGCCTTGCAACGTAATTTAGTGCTTTCACACGCTTGTGGTACTGGTGAAGAAGTTCCAGAAGAAATCGTTAGGCGTATGTTGTTTCTGAAAGTTCTTGGATTATCAAAGGGACATTCTGGTGTTCAACTCGAAACGGTTCAACGATTGATGTTTTTTTATAACGAGGGAATTTATCCGCTTGTATATCAGCAAGGAAGTCTCGGTGCTTCTGGGGATTTAGCTCCATTAGCTCACTTATGTTTACCATTGTTGGGTGAAGGTGAAGTGTCCTACCAAGGAAAAAGATTTTCGGGGCGTGAAATCAATGAGAAATTTGGTTTGGAGCCAATCGTATTGCAATCGAAAGAAGGATTGGCACTGTTGAACGGAACGCAATTCATGTCCGCTTATGCAAGTTATGCGGTGAAGGAAGCGCAGGAATTATGGGATAAATGGTTGATTGTAGCCGGAATGTCTTTGGATGCTTACGATGGACGAATGCAACCTTTTCAAGAAAATGTGAATTCCATTAGAAACCAACTTGGTCAAATTCAAGTGGCAGAGGGAATGAGAAACTTGATGTCCACAAGTGAAATTTTAGCACAAGAAAAGAAACATGTGCAAGATCCGTATTCCTTCAGATGTATTCCGCAAGTTCACGGTGCAAGTAAAGATACCATCGATCATTGCGCGAAAATCGTTGAACGTGAAATGAATGCTGTGACGGATAATCCTACTGTTTTTCCAGAGACAGATGAAGTTGTTTCTGCGGGAAATTTCCATGGGCAACCGTTGGCGTTAATCATGGACTTTTTAGCGATTGCGATGGCAGAACTAGGAAGTATTTCAGAGCGCAGAGTGTACAAATTAATTTCAGGTACTCGTGGGTTGCCTGCTTTCCTTGTGGCTAATCCAGGACTAAATTCTGGTATGATGATTTCACAATACACATGTGCTTCGATCGTGAGTCAAAACAAACAATTGTCTACGCCGGCGTCAATAGATACTATTGATTCGAGTAATGGACAAGAAGATCATGTGAGCATGGGCGCAAATGCGGCAACCAAATTATATCGTGTGATTCAAAATTGCCAAACGATTCTTGGAATTGAATTAATGCATGCGGCACAAGGATTAGATTTTAGAAGACCCTTGAAAAGTGCAGCGAAAATTGAAATAATTCACCAGGCATTTCGTTCGGTTGTTCCGTTTTTATCGGAGGACCGCTATTTATCGATTGACATGAAAGCAGCACGTGAATTTGTGTGTACAAATAATGAATTATGGAAGAACTAAACGAATTGAATCCGGATAAAATCAATACAAAACGCCCCAATTTCTTGTTGGTCATTTCGATTTTATCCTTCGTTAATATTGGTGTTTCCATGTTAACCTCTTTTTTTGGTATCATCGGAGGTAAACCAAGTGACGCTGAAATTGAAACGGCAAAACTTCAATTTGCGCGATCGCAAGAGCAATTGGATGGTTTAGCGAAAACGGAAAAAGTAGATATGACTTATTGGTCCGAAATTTTGCGTAAATTAGAAGTGATGTCTGATCACATGTATGCCAATTTTGCCCTGTATAATGCGTTGATTTTGCTTGTTTCCTTGTTGGCGTTGTCGGCAGTTTACTTGATGTTTACGGGTAAAAAACTGGGCTTTCATTTATACATCGCCTATTGTTTTCTGTACGTTATCCAAAGTTATTTCTTTACCGCGCCTCAGGACGTTCCAACGTTTGTCATTGTATTGAACATCCTTTACGGAGGACTTTGGGCTTTTCTTTACTCAAGAAACCTCAAGTGGATGCGATAAACAGCATTCCGAATCAAAAAAACGAATCCATCAAAAGATCTTTCCAGGATTTAAAATTCCTTTCGGATCGAAGACTTTTTTAATATTTCGCATCAAGTCAAGCGTCACTTCGGGGAATGCAAGGTCCATGTAGGGTTTCTGAACCAATCCAATTCCATGTTCTCCTGAAATGGTTCCTCCCAATTGAATGACTTTGGTAAACAATTCACGGATGGCAATGGGTAATTCTTGGTTCCATTGTTCATCACTTAAATCGCCTTTGATGATATTGACATGTAAGTTCCCATCCCCAGCATGTCCATAACAAACCGAATGAAATCCATATTTACGTCCAATTTCTTTCACATGAAAGAGTAATTGTGGCAAGGCATATCGTGGAACAACGGTGTCTTCTTCTTTATAAATGGATTGAGATTTAACCGCTTCTCCCGCTTTTCGACGCAAACTCCATAAGGTATTTTTCTGAGCTTCTGAATCTGCAAAAAGAATTTCGTCAGTTTCAAAACCTTCTAAAACACTCAGAATTTTCTCACATTCCAACATTAATTGGTCTGGATCAAATCCATCGACTTCGATGATTAAATGTGCTTGATGATTTTCTGCCACTGGAATACTCGTTTCTCCCGTAAAGGCTTGAGTCCAAGTAAGCGCATCTCGTTCCATAAATTCAAGTCCACTTGGTGTTATTCCGGCTTGAAAAATAGCTGCGACTGCTTCACATGCCTTTTGTGCATCGAAGAAAGGAACTAGCATCAGTAAGTCGTGAGTTGGATGAGGAATCAGTTTGAGGACAATTTTTGTGATGATACCCAGCGTTCCTTCTGACCCGACGATCAACTGAGTTAAGTTGTATCCCGTCGCGTTTTTCAGCACGTTAGCACCAGTCCAAATGATTTCTCCCGTGGGTAAAACCATTTCTAAATTTAACACATAGTCTTTTGTGACTCCGTATTTTACTGCTTTTGGCCCACCTGAATTTTCAGAAACATTTCCACCTATGAAGCAAGATCCTTTACTTGCTGGATCTGGTGGATAAAAAAGTCCTTTTTCTTTCACAGCATCTTGCAATACCTGCGTAATAACTCCAGGTTCTGTCGTTACTTGATGATTTTTTTCATCAATATGAAGAATTCGATTGAACTTTTCCATGGATAGTAAAATTCCCCCATGAATCGGAAGGGCGCCACCACTTAATCCTGTACGTGCTCCTGCCGGCGTAACTGGAATTCCATGTTGATGGCAATACTTCATGATTTTAGCGATTTCATCCGTAGTTTCTGGACGAAGTACTAGGCTTGGAGGAAAGGATAAATCTTCTGTTTCATCGTGTCCATAAGTCAATAATGCCTCCTCGGAATGCAAAGCGTTTTCCCCCATAAAGGAGTGAAAAAAGTGGATGTCATCCGCCGATAAGGCATAAAATGTATCGTTTGAATCTTGCATGTAAGATTTTATTTCGTTTGTTATAAGTGCGAACTTAGGAATAATTCGCTTCGAGAAATTCAATTTTAGTTGGATTTTTTCACATTGATATCACAATTCAATCTGTTTTTCGGGCTTCATTTCTTGCTTTTTCGTTTATCTTTGATCAAACAATTAAACACATGTCAAAAGAAGTATTCTTGGTGGACGGTATTCGTACACCAATCGGAAGTTTTGGAGGAAGTCTGGCGCCCGTGCGTGCGGATGATTTAGCTGCTCATGCCTTGAAGGCATTAGTGGAGCGTCACCCCAATCTTGATTTAACAAAAATTGAAGATGTCATTCTTGGTTGTGCAAATCAAGCTGGTGAAGACAATCGAAATGTGGCTCGTATGGCGTCCTTACTCGCTGGACTGCCAATAGATGTTGCCGGTGAGACAGTCAATCGTCTTTGCGCATCTGGATTAGCGGCAGCTGTAAATGCTGGTCGTGCAATGAAAGATGGGGCAGGGGATTTGTACATCGCGGGAGGTGTGGAACATATGACAAGAGGTCCTTGGGTCATTTCGAAAACGAGTAGCGCTTTTGGACGCGATGCACAAATGTTTGATTCTTCTTTTGGATGGCGTTTTATCAATCCGAAAATGGAAGAAATTTATGGTGTTGATTCCATGGGAATGACCGCTGAAAATCTTGCCGCTCAATTTGGAATTAGCCGTGAGGATCAAGATGCCTTTGCTTGCTGGTCGCAAGAAAAAACAGCCAAAGCAAATGCTGCTGGATATTTTGAAGGTGAAATAACACCGGTTTCAATTCCTCAGCGCAAAGGTGAGCCTAAAATGATCACGTCTGATGAGTTTGCACGCCCTTCTACAACCATGGAAAGTTTAGCTGGATTACGTCCCGCATTCAAAAAGGATGGAACGGTGACGGCAGGAAATGCTTCTGGATTAAATGATGGTGCTGCTGCTTTGTTGATGGCAAGTGAAGACGGATTAAAACAAAATAACCTTATACCAATGGTTCGAATGGTTTCTGCTGCGGTTGCAGGAGTTGAACCAAGAATTATGGGAATTGGACCTGTACTTGCCACACAGAAAGCACTAAGTCGTGCTGGATTAACTTTAGATCAAATGGATTTAATTGAAATCAATGAGGCATTTGCGGCACAAGTATTGGCTTGTTCAAGAAATTTAGGTTTGGCGGACAATGATCCGAGAATAAATCCAATGGGTGGAGCGATTTCACTAGGACATCCACTTGGAATGTCGGGAGCTCGTTTACTTTTGACCGCAGCAAGACAATTAAAAGCGACGAACAAACGTTATGCTTTGGTTACCATGTGTATCGGAGTTGGACAAGGATATGCGGCTGTTATTGAAAAAATGTAACGATGAAAAAAACTGTTCTCTTTATTCTATTGCTTGGTTTATTCTCTTGTAAAAAGGAAGAAACAGCCTGGAATGTTGATCTGGAAGCACCGATCATTCATGATACCTTGTCATTGAAAAATTGGGTGAACGACTCCACCTTGACAGAGGTCAATGGCGAAATGGAAGTAGATATAACGAGAACATTATTAAATATCGGACTGGCGGATTTAATCAAAATTCCCGATACTTCAGTTACGCAACTTTTTTCACCTATCATTACCTTAAATAATATTCCACCTGGAACCACATTTGTCAATTCAGTGGAGGAACATTCCGTTGATTTAGGGGAAGTTCAATTAAAGAATATTCGAGTGATGGATGGTCGGGTGAAAGTGAAAGTGTATAATCCACTTGGAACCAAAGTACTTTTTAAAGTTCAGATGCCTGGAGTAACGCAAAATGGCGTGATGTTCGAACAAAATTATAGCGTGGATGCAGGATCTGTTGCGAGTCCTACCATACATGAAGAATGGCTGGATTTGAATAATTATTTCATTGATTTACGTGGGATTAGTGGGTTGGATTACAATGTTTTACAAACGAAGTTGACACTAACAACGGATCCAAATGGTAGCGCTGTTTCCATCAGTTCGGCCTATGACTTTAAGTTTCAAGCGAGTTTAGAAGGAATTAAGGTGGATTACGCAAAAGGGTATTTTGGTTCAAAAACCTATGCAGATACATCCAATGTTCACTTAGATTTTATGAATAAAATTACGCAAGGAACCTTGGATTTACCGCAAACAGCATTGCAGCTTACAGTTGAAAATGGAATGAAAGTTCCTGTGCGTGGGCAAATTCATTATTTAAAAAATACAAATCAGCAAGGTTCAGTGGTGTCGCTTACTTCTCCGGAAATTGGTCCAAGTTTTTTCCTTTCACCTGCCGTTGGTTCTTGGTCAACTCTTCAAACAAATACACAACAATTAGCCTTCGACGCAACGAATTCCAACTTAGAAGCATACCTCGAAAACCTTGGAGTCAATAATGAAGCGGCGTATGAAGTACAACTCAATCCTTGGGGAAATACATCCGCAGGAAATGATGAAGCGTTTCCAAATAGTCGAATTAAAGTGACGGCAAGTGCTCAGTTGCCTTTGAAATTGGGATTGGATGGTTTTACCTTGAGAGATACGTTTAATCTTCACCTCCAACAAAATAGTCAAAAAACACATGTCGAATCCGGAGTGATTACAGTGGATGCCACCAATGCTTTTCCATTTAGTTGTGATCCAGTTTTGTATTTGATGAATGAACAAGGTCAAATTTTGTATTCCATTATCGGAAATAGTCAAATTTCATCATGTGAAATGGGCTCTGTTGACCCTGTTGATGGGTTGAAAAAACAAGAATCCCACATCGAATTTGTATTAGATAAAGAGATGGTGGACGATTTGCACATTTTGAAAAAAATGATCGTTGAAGCTCGTTTCGATTCACCAAATCCAAGCACTGGGTTAAGTGAGCCAAAACAAGTTCAGGCACATGCTTTTTTATCGTTTAAACTTCGAATGAAATTGAACACAAAAGTAATCCTATGATGAAAAACTTTTTCTTTTTACTGTTTTCCATTTGGAGTTTGTCGCTCTATAGTCAGCACATGTTACCAGTGATGTTGGATTCTACACATCAAAATAAATCCATTTTAACCTTTACATCGAATGGCGATTATGCGTCGAATGCCATTGGGAAAAATATCGTTCAATCGTTCTTTTACGGTGGATATATCGATCAGGAGATGAAAAACAAAAGCATTGAACGCTTACAGAACATCAATCAATTTGGCATGGACTTAAATTCGGATCTTTCCTTTCGTTCCAAATCAAATTTGACTCAAAAAGAAAATAGTGTGTTTTATAACCATGGTTTCATGGTGCAAGCAGGATTCCATTCTTTTTCTTCGCTGATTTTTTCACGTGATGCTTTTCGCTATGTTTTTGAAGGAAATAGTTTGTTTTTGGGAGATACAGCTGACTTTTCGGGAACACGCTTTCAATCGATGTCTTATTCAAAAATTGGTTTTGGGATTTTTAATCGAACAACGAATAATGCGTTAACCGTAAATTTATTGTCTTTGAATCAATTATCAATGGGCACCATTTCATCTGGAACCATTTATCAAAACCTATCAAACGATTCCATTCTTCTTAATTTTAATGGTTCATTTTCGTACGCCAATCATACAGGTTTTTCAAAAGGACTTGGTATTTCCGTGGATGTCGATTACCGCATTAAAACCAACGAAAATGATCATGCCATGACATTTCAGTTTTTAGCGAAAAACATTGGATTTATTGTTCCGATTTATTCAATGCTCACCTACGAAACTGATTCCTCTTTTCATTATTCTGGATTTCAACTGAATCAAGTCGTTCAGCAACAAGTTCCATCAACCATTCACATCATGGATACGCTCGGAATCAATAAAGGCTCACGTAAATCGACGCTTCTTGTCCCTGGATTTATTCAGTTTTCTAAGCTGGTGGATATGCAAGCAACTCAACGAATCCAAAGTTTTTATGGGGCACGTATGTTCTTGTCCAAAAATTATATTCCTTATTTCTTCGTTGGCGCGCATGGACGCTTAACCAAGTTTTGGTCAATGGGAGTCAGTGGTTCTTACGGCGGATTCTCACACCTAAAATGGGGCATGTACTCCAGTTTTCAATTCGCCAATTGGAACATCGGCGTCGCGAGTGAAAATTTATTTAGTAAAACAGGTGAATCCATTATACTTCAAGTGAAATGCGCATTTTAATTACGATTTTCAGTTTTTTGTTTGTGGCATCTTCATGGTCCCAACAATATTTCTACAAGTTATATTCAGGTAACAGTTTTGATAAAGGAGAAGATATTATCGAAACGGCTGATACTTCCTATTTGGTGACCGGTAGTTCCGGAAGTTGGGGCGGTAATGCGCAAGCTTATTTGATGAAATTAGATTCAGTTGGAAATTATCTTTGGAGTCAGTCCTATGGTGGTGATGAATCAGAGGAAGCGGTAAGCGTGATCGAACGTCCAGGAAGTGGTTATTATTTGGCTGGAATGTCCAACTCTCTGAGTCAAGGAAACTTTGACGCCATGTTGATCAAAACGGATTTGAATGGAAATCAAGAGTGGATGAAAACCTACCCGAATCCAGCTTGGGACCGTATTACAGATGCTGTGATGACAAAGGATACAGGTTTGGTGTTGGTGGGTTATCGTCAAGGCATGATGGGAGCATCATCTGATATTTTACTGCTACGAATAGATAAAAACGGGGATACACTTTGGACAAAAACCTTCGGAACAATAGGTGAGGATCAAGCGACTTCGATTACACGTTTTCAAGATTCACTGTATCTGATGATCGGCGATATGTTTGTTCCTGATTCCAATCTTGTCAAGGGTTGTTTCATTACTTTTAACGATCAAGGAACCATCCTTTCTCAAGTGATGATTGGTCCAAAATCGGGTGCGTATCATTTATCCGATATTGAAGTTGGGGAGAATAAATATTACCTTGTTGGATATCGAGCAGTAAACGAACAAAATCACGACAATTACATTCGCATTTTAGACGGTAACGCGGTTTTACAAAGTGAATATACAGAAGCAGATAATTCGCCAACATCGATTTCAGATTCTCAATTTGATCAAGTTGTTTTCATGCCGAATCCGACGTATATGCTTTCGATTTGCTTTCAGTATCGAAACTTGACAAATAGTCTATTTTCGTACGATTTGAATAACGGATTATATGATGCTGCCAATGCCTATTGGATGGGATTGCCAACAACTGAAATCATTAATCAAGGATTGGATCAATGCTCTGAAATGATTCCTACTCACGATAAAGGTTTTATTTCAGTGGGATGGAATACCATGGTGAATGATGGTCAGAATGGACAGAATGGTGGTTCGAATATCTATGTATTCAAATACTTTCCAGGTCATATTCAACCGCTGTTGACGGATACGGTATTTACTTTTCATCAATTGGTTGGAATGAATGAAATCACGCAACAAGCGATTCAATTAAAACTATATCCAAATCCAACGAATCTAGATTTAAATGTTGAGTTGAGTCAGGAGATGAACGGAATCTACGAAGTCCTAGACATCAATGGAAAAAAGATATTTGATGGCGAATTACAATCAAGTTTTACGATTCCAATGCAGATGTTTGAACACGGAATGTATTTTCTGAAAATTGAAAATCACTTATTCAAATTCGTTAAGAATTAAGCTTTTTTTCTTCGATCCAATTCTTTCATGATGAGTGAAAGTTCACGTCCAGTTTGACCAGCAACGGACGTGTTTTCATCCGCTCTTCTCAATAAATAAGGCAATACTTCTTTCACAGGACCAAAAGGAACATATTTCGCTACGCGGTACTCTTCATGTGCAACATTGTAGGAAATATGATCACTCATTCCCAACAACTGCGCAAAATAAAATTGCTCACTTTGCGGATCGATTTGTGCATCTTGCATGTATTGCATTAACAAGGCAGAACTGTATTCATTATGTGTTCCTGCGCAAAGGGAGAATATTTCGCGCTGTTCAATGATGACTTTCAAAGCGGCATTGTAATCTTTGTCCGTATCTGCTTTCGTTGCCTGAATAGGTGACGGATATCCTTTTTCGATTGCACGTGCGCGTTCTTTTTCCATGTAAGCGCCACGAACTAGCTTAATTCCATATTTTACTTGATGTTCCTTCGCTAAGTTCAAACAATCCGATAAGAAGGATAATCGATCATGACGATACATTTGTAAGGTATTGAATACGATACACTTTTCTTTATTGTATTTCAACATCATGTCAAAAGTCCATTGATCAATCGCATCTTGAATCCATGATTCCTCTGCATCAATGAATACAGGTGTGTTAGCGCTGTGTGCTGCCTGACAAATACGATCTATTCGAGCAATAATCACATCGATTTCTGCTTGTTCAATAGCAGTTGGCGTATATGTTTTTGTTGAGGCTTTTTCAATTAAATCGTGACGACCAATACCAGTGACTTTAAAGACCGCAAATGGAATATTCGGATCATTCGCAGCACGCTGTATCGTTTGAATAATTATATCTACCGTTTGATCAAAATCTTCATCACTTGTTTTTCCTTCAACGGAATAATCGAGAATGGTCCCAATACCAAATTTACCAAGATTCGCAATCGTTTGATCACATTCTGCAATGGTTTCCCCACCACAAAATTGACGGAAAATGGTTGCTTTAATTGGAGCGGAAATGGGCAATCGAAGAGAGAGAGCTAGTTGAGTTGCACCTTTTCCGAATTTCACCACAGAAGGGGAAGCGATAATTTTGAAAAGCCAATAGGCTCTTTTTAAGTCGCGATTTGATTTGCTTGAGAACGCAACTTTGGTATTGTCAAATGATATCATAAGTCAAATTTACATCGTTTTTTAGAATAGAAGTCATCTCGAAAGTTTAATTTTATCCCACGAATAAAAAGCATGAAAATCGAAGGAAATTATTGTCAGTTAGAAATCGGGTCTATTTTGGATGGCGGATTTCAATCGTATTTGAAAACATTTGAAAATCAGCAGATTCTCATCGTTGTTGATGAAAATACGCACGATTATTGTTTGGAATACTTGATTACGAGTTTCCCTGAATTGGAGCGAGCTGAAATTATCTTGCTTCCAAATGGGGAAGAAAATAAAGTGATGGAGGTTTGTTTTCAAGTCTGGCAAGCATTTACGGAGTATAAAGTCGGACGAAAAGATTTAGTCATCAATCTAGGCGGTGGCGTCGTTACTGACATGGGTGGATTCATCGCGTCGATCTACAAACGTGGACTGACGTTTATTCACGTTCCAACGACTTTACTCGGAATGGTCGATGCAGCTATTGGTGGTAAAAATGGCATTGACATGGATGGATTTAAAAATCAATTGGGGACGATCACACAGCCAGCTTGTGTATTCATTGACGCCGGATTTTTAAGTACATTACCTGCAGAGGAGATTTTTAATGGATATGCTGAAATGCTTAAACATGCTTTGATCGGTGATGTCGAACTTTGGGAACAAATTCGTCACATTCACTCAGAAGAAGAACTCATTCAGCCTGATGTAATTTTGAAAGCCATTCAAGTGAAAACCAATATTATTGAACAGGATCCTTTAGAAGGGGGACTACGTAAAAAACTAAATTTTGGACACACTGTTGGACATGCCTTGGAATCTCATTTTTTTCAATCTACCCCAATTTCTCATGGACACGCTGTTGCCTTAGGAATGATTGCGGAATCCTTTATGTCGATGAGAAGAGAACTGTTGTCAAAAGAAGCCTATAAAGAAATTGAACAAACCATCATTCGTTCTTTTCCGATGATTGAATTAAATGCAGATGATGTCTCGACGGTCATTTCTTTGATGTACCAGGATAAAAAAAATGAAGCGAAACAAATTCGCTCTTGCTTGCTTCAAGGAATCGGAAACTGCTTATTCGATCAACATCTTACCGATAGTGAAATAGGGGAGTCTTTATTTCACTTGACTTTGCTTTATTCAAGAAAAGACTAGTTAGAAAAGTCCTTTGATGTTGCCAGTAAATAATTTTACGGCAATGGCCATCAGAATAATGCCGAAGATTTTACGGATGATGCCAATTCCTCCTTTTCCAAGCCATGCGCCAATTTTTGCGGAGGATTTTAGAACCGCATAGACAATCAACATATTGATGATAATCGCAATAATGATGTTGATATCAGCGTATTCTGCTCGCATGGAAATTAAGGTGGTCATTGTTCCAGCACCTGCAATTAACGGAAAGGCAATGGGAACAATGGATGCTGTTTCTGGTTCGTCATCTTTATATAGGGTAATTCCCAAGATCATTTCGATGGCAATAAAGAAGATAATAATGGAGCCTGCAACCGCAAAGGAATACACATCGATGCCAATGAGATGTAAAATTTGATCCCCGACATACAAAAAGACGATCATGATCAAACTTGCCACGATGCTCGCTTTTTCCGATTGAATATGGCCAACTTTTTGGCGTAAATTCACAATGATTGGAATACTTCCAATAATATCAATGACCGCGAATAAAACCATGGAAGCGGTAGCGATTTGCTTCAAATTGAGCTGTTTGAAAAAATCAAGAATGTTGTTCATTCGACAAAGTTAGAGATAATTTTCAAGGAACAACGAGCAAAAAAAAAGCCTCTGATAAAAATATCAGAGGCTTTTAAATTCGTTGGGATTCGATTAACGAATGATCGTCATTTCGTCAACAATGTGTTTCGCACCAGCATATTTATCAATGATAAACAATACGTAGCGAATATCAACGTTGATGGTTTTTTGCAATTTCGTATCGGAGATTACATCACCAGCCATCGCTTCGATGTTTCCGTCGAATGCTAATCCGATCAATTCACCTTTGCCATTTAATACTGGAGAACCTGAGTTTCCACCTGTGATGTCATTGTCCGTTAAGAAACAAACTGGCATATATCCAGCTTTGTCAGCATACTCACCGAAATCTTTTTTGTCATTCAATTCCATTAAACGTTTTGGCAAATCAAATTCCTCGTCATTAGGCTTGTATTTATTAATCGCACCCTGAAGAGTCGTGTAATAGTTGAATTTTGCATCATTGCGTTTGTCAGCAGGTAAGGCACTCACATTTCCGTAAGTTAAACGCAAGGTACTGTTTGCATCTGGGTATTGAATCGTACTCAATCCGGATTCACGCAATCCAGCAACCAATAAACGGTATGATTTCGTAAAGTCGTCTGTCAATTTGATCAATTCATCTGAACGGAACATTAAATGTGAAGTGATATCAGCTGATAATTTCATCAATGGGTCATTGTTAAGAGCGGCTTCATTTGGTAATTCTAAAAATGCCAACATACGCTCTTGAGAAGCAAGAATAGACATTGAAAATGCTGCTCTAATTTCGTTCGCAACAGAACCATCTTTGTACATTTCTTCCACTGAAGGAACCAATTTGTATCCTGCTTTTTGTGCATATAAATTTAGTCCGTCGATCAAGATGTTGATTTCAGCTGGAACATACGTTAATTCGAAAAACTCATTAATCGCAGCAGTTAAAGCTGGTTTCATTTCGGCACGTTTCGCAGCATCTGCTTTTGCATACGCTTGAAGTTGTCCGCCTAATGCACGACTAATTCCTGCGTAATCAGAAAAACGGAAAACGATTTGTAAATAATTATCGTGACGCGCTTTCTCGTTTGTTGCAGCGTAAAACTTGTTGATCGTTTCTACGACAGCTCCATATTTTTCTTTGTTTGCTGGTTTGTTTGCCCATGCATTGAATTTCGCTTCGTTTTTAGCTTTCGCTGAAGCAGTTTGGAATTTCGTTAATGCATCAATCATACCTTGACGATTTTTCCAGTAATTCGCAATACGTGCATATTTAGAAGCATAGTTCAAACGAACATTGTCGTCTTTGTCCATGTATTTTTTCATGGCATCCATACTTGTTTTTGATGCTTCAACCCAAGCTGGATAAGCAAATTTCACGTTTTGGTCAATTCCTCCTGCAGGTAACCAACGATTGGTTCTTCCAGGATAACCTAAGATCATCGCGAAATCACCATCTTGAATTCCTTTGATGTTCACAGGTAAGTGGTGTTTTGGATGTAAAGGAACATTTGCCGTAGAAAAATCTGCTGGATTTCCATTCGCATCTGCATAAACTCGGAACATAGAGAAATCTCCTGTATGACGTGGCCATTCCCAGTTGTCTGTGTCTCCACCAAATTTACCAATGCTATTTGGAGGTGTTCCAACCAAACGAACATCTTTGAAATCTTGGTAAACAAAATAGTAATATTCATTTCCTTGGAAGAATGAACGAACGCTCACTGTATATTTTCCGCCTTCGCTGTTTTCTTTTTCAATGGCAGCGATTTCATCTTTGATTACTTTTTCGCGCTCAGCTTCACTCATTTGATCGTTCACTTTACCAAGGATGCGTTTGCTGACGTCATCCATACGTACAAAAAAGCGTACATAAAGCGACTTTGGTTTTAGCTCTTCTTGACGATTTGCAGCCCAAAATCCATTTGTTAGGTAGTCTTTTTCAGGTGTTGATAATTCAGCAATTGCATCATATCCACAGTGGTGATTGGTTAGGATCAATCCGTCTTTAGAAATGATTTCCGCTGTACATCCACCATTAAATTGAACAACTGCATCTTTAATCGAAGAATGGTTGATGCTGTAGATTTCTTCCGTTGTCAACTGCAATCCCATTTTCTCCATGTCTCTGTGATTCAGACGTTCGATGAACATCAAAAACCACATCCCTTCGTCCGCACGAACGAAAAAGCCAACGAACAATGCGATGGCTAAAAAAGTACTTTTTAAACGTGTATTCATTTGTATAGTTTTTTGAAGGGCTAATTTACGGATTTCAAACCTAGGAAAAAAAAGGACTTTTCCACAATTTTTTAAGGGCTAAGTGAAACAGTACCTCCCAATAAATCGGTGTAGTACATTTAGCTACTTTCCTAACTAATGTCAATAGCCAAGTTTATTCTTAAAATCCATTCTCTCATGAAGAATTCGAGTTATTTCAACAATCTGATTATCTAATTCTCGATAGAAAATGATGTGTTTTGAACTGATTTTCCCTTTCAAATTTGGATGTATTTCTGAATAATCTTTGCCAATTTTCGGATTCTTTGAAATGGCAGTACATTCGGTAATAATTAGTTTGTAATAGTTGTCTGCCTGTCTTTCTGACCAAGTTAAAACAGTGTAATTCCAAATGTCAGAAAGATCTTTTAAGGCATCATTTGTAAACTTAAACATTGCCCGTTGAATTCCTTTTTGATTTGAGTAATTTTAAATGAGTTTCAGGGTCAAAATCTTCGACTAATCCACTATTGATTCCTTCCTTAATAGCACGACGCAAAGCAATGATTTTATGTTCTTCTTCTTCAAGTAGTCTTAATCCTGCACGAACTGCTTCACTGGCATTTTTGTATCGACCTTCTCTTAAAACACCTTGAATGAATTCATCAAAATATGCACCTAATGTGATGGATGTGTTTTTACTCATGACTTTTGGTTTTATGTAAAAGTACCAAATATAGGTATTTTATGGAAATATTATTTGTTGAGATTTAATTTGATTTACTTCTTATACAACAACTTCTTCATTCGACTTAAAGACTCTGGTAAAATCCCTAAATACGAGGCAATTTGATGTTGTGGAACCAATTGTTCGATACCTGGATGTCGTTGAATTAATTCTTTATAGCGTTCCTCAGCATTTGCAGAAATGGTCAATAAAAAGCGCTTTTGTAAAACCGCTAATGTCCGCTGGGTCATAATGCGGAACATGCGCTCGAATGCTGGAATATTTTCAAATAAAAATTCTAAGTCAGCCTGCGTAAAAGAAAGAATGTAACTATCTTCCATGGCTTGAATATTCATTTTAGATGGTTCATGACTGTGAAACGACGCAATGTCGCCAACCCACCAATCTTTGAAGCCAAAATATAAGACATGTTCAGACCCTTTTTGATCGGTGAAGAAAACACGGAACGTTCCTTCCACAATAAATCCTTGGGAAAAACATTCTTGTCCTTCTTGTAGAAAGTATTCCTTGCGTTTCATTTTTTGTAAATGAAAACGACTTTTTACCAATTCTTCTTGTTCAGGATTTAAAGTGATTTTATCCTGAATATAGCGAATCAATTGTTCGTGTGCGATGTTCTCTGTCATGACTTAATGCGTTGGAATATTCATTCGGATACGCCATTCTTTTGGATGGGCGTTGTTAAATCGATTTCCTAAATGTTTGATGATGCCAATTTGTTGTCCTTCGTATGAAAGCAAGGTGTAACCTGGATTTCCTTCAAGCGGAAAAGTATCGCCATGTAAATAGTGTAAAGCTTGTTTCTTATTAAATTCAATTGTTTGAAGTTGAGGGTGTAAGGAAAAATTCAATGCAAATTCGATTTCTAATTGCCATCCTTTTCGTTGTTCAATCGCCAATAAAGTGCCTCTTTTCATCCAATGCAGGACATTACTTAATTCATCGTATCGGACTAGACAAAATGGGGTAGTGGCGTAGATGTTCTCCTCTTCCTTGAAAAAAACATGTGGCGAGTCAGAGTCAATCTTTATCGGAAATTCTTTTTCATCCAATAAATGTAATCGTCCTGATTTGCGCTTATTTGGTCCTGAGAACTCTTTTTTCTGTAGTAAAACGGCATAGAATCCTTCACTCTTCGCTGTCCCGGGAATAAAATGAAATCCCCAATTACGGACATCTGGAATTAGTCCGTCGAAATGTGGTATTTTAACGATTTCAGCGTCGTGTTCTTCTAAAAAGGCGGCAATACATTCTTCATTTTCTGCCGGATTAAAGGTACATGTTGAATAGAGTAGGTATCCATCCTCCTTTAAACTCGGCCAAACGGATGCTAAAATATCTGCTTGACGAACGGCGCAATGTGCAGCACTTTCCAAGCTCCATTCTAGACGCGCATTTGGATCCTTTCGAAACATTCCTTCCCCTGAACATGGTGCATCGACTAAAATAAAGTCGAAGTAGGAATGAAGCTTTTCGAAATCCGAAGGAGCATTATTGCTGACGAATGTATTGGAGTATCCCCATTTACTGAGGGTTTCAGCCAGAATATAAGCGCGTGAACGGATGATTTCATTCGAAACCAACATGCCGCGATTGTCCAAAAAACTAGCTAACAAAGTACTTTTTCCTCCGGGAGCAGCACACAAATCCAAACAAATGGGATCTTCTGGAAGAGCTAATTGACGAACAATTGCATCTATGTACATAGATCCCGCTTCCTGTGGATAATAGGTTCCTGCATGAAATAACGGATCCAAGGTAAAAGAAGGTCTTTCGTTGAGATAGCGTCCGTCTGGACACCAAGAAACCACTTCTTCCGATTCAAATGCGGCTGATTTTTTTCTGGGATTCAATCGAATGGAAATTGGGGAATCACTGTCTAATGACTGAAGGAGAGAAGTTTGACCTAACGGTCCGGCTTCAATACGTGTAATAAAATCCTTAGGCAGTGAAATCATGCCCTAAAATTACCGATTATTGTTGAATGTCGATACGAATGATCAGCTTCGATTGTTCGTTCGCAATACTTCTTCGGTCGATGCGATGTCCAATACAACTGATGATTTTTTCTTCATCACTCAGGACAAAACAATTCTTTTTGTCACTGTTTGGAACTTTGTCGTCTTTGAGTATGTCTGAAATTAATTTGGAACCTTTGAGTCCAATTGGTTGCATGCGGTCGCCGTCTTGCCAAGGACGAATAAACAAATTTCCCTTTAATTTTGAATGATCCAGATAAAGACTCGATTTGTCAAATATTGAAGGTAGTTCATTCAAATAGTTGATGTGAAACGTGGGGATGTTTTCAGCGTTTTTTTCGGAAGGAATAAACCGAATTTCCTCCCGTTCTTTTATCATCGATTGAAAAGGACCTTCTTGTGGATTCCAATCGTATCTTTTGCCCACTTCACTAGTTCCTAAGCTTTTAATTTTGGACACATAATTTAGCGGGATATGAAGTAATTTGAATAATTCAATTAATTTAAAATCAGGCATTAAAATTAATTCATATAAATGAATACTTTGCCTGGATGTTACCGTATCGAACAACGTTTGAATACTTGATTCGTTCGCTCGAAGTGTTTCATGAAACAATCCTTGCATCAATTGAACGGAGTTTCTTAAGGTGTCTATTTGTTGTTCCAATTCAGGTAGTAATTTCAATCGAAATAAATTGCGCAAATACTTCGTGCTTTGATTGCTTGCATCTTCACGCCAAATGAGGTTCAAATCTTTACTAATTGCTTGAATTTCTTTTTTGGTAATCGATAAAAAGGGTCGAAGAACACGTCCGTTTTGTGACTTCATTCCTTGCAATCCAGACATTCCGGCTCCGCGATACAATTGTAACCAAAAGGTTTCCATCTGATCATCTTGGTGATGTGCCACCAATACATAAGAGTTTGATTCTTGAGTCAGGTGCTTCTGGAAAAAAGCATAGCGTTCACTTCTTGCTAATTGTTGTAAATTTCCTCCAGATTTCAACGTTTCGTTGATGTTACTTTGCAGTACATCAAATGGAATGTCATGTTTAATACAATAATCGGTCACGAACTTTTGATCTTCCTCACTTTCCTTCCCGCGAAGATGGTAATTCACATGCAGGACCTTTATTGGAAGATTTAGTCTGCGACAGGTGTCTAATAAAAGCATGGAGTCTTGACCGCCACTGACCGCAATGAAAAAGCGTTTCGATGGGAATTTCTCGAAAAATGCAGAAAGAGATGTCAAGAAGCTATTCACCATACATTCCGTTGATAATTTTTTGAATTTTCGTTTGACATTCTTCGTATTCTTTTTCAGGGTCTGATAAAATAGTAATCGCGCCACCAACGGCACAGGAAAGGTATTTGTTTGTTCGGTTATAAACCAAGCTACGAATAACTACATTGAAATCAAAATCACCACTTGGCGTAATATAGCCAATGGACCCAGAATAAATCCCTCGATTGAAATCCTCTGTTTCATCAATGATTTTCATGGCTTCAATTTTGGGTGCTCCGGTCATACTGCCCATCGGAAAACTGGCTTGAAGTATCTCTAAAAATGTTGTTTGCTCATCCACATTGCATTCAACAGTAGAAATCATTTGATGCACTGTTTCAAACGTATGAATTCCGCAAAGTTCGGTGACTTCAACACTTCCTTTTTGAGCAATTCTGGATAAATCATTCCGAACTAAATCCACAATCATGATGTTTTCTGCTCGTTCTTTTGGATCGTTTTGCAAGTTTGACTTGAGTTGTTCATCTTCTCGTTCATTTTTCCCTCGAGGTGCTGTTCCTTTAATGGGTTGAGAAGAGATTCGTGATCCTGTTTTTTTCAAATATCGTTCAGGACTTCCGCAAAAAACGACATGATTTTCCGTTTGTAAAAAAGTGGAAAATGGTGCTTTTGTAATTCGATTTAATTTGAAATAGGTATCCAACGGAAAGTCCAAATCCACATTTTCAGCGAAATATTCTTGACAATAATTAACTTCATAAATATCACCTCGTTGAATGTGGGACTTTAGTTTTTCAACTTGAGAAAGATAACGTTCCTTGCTTGTTCGTGCTTCGAATCGGTATGGAAATGAATGAAAATTGTGGTCAATTTCTTCTTCCATGAAATAATCGAGAAACTGAAAAGATGCCTCATCTTGCTCTCCTTGCAAATAGTGGAATTTTTCTTTTTCAAGATGAATGACATAGCTTGGAATCCAAAAATGAGCCAAAGGATATGCCAGTCGATCTGTCTGCTTCGAACTCAATTTTTCAAAGGTGTTTTTTAAATCATACGCTAAAGAACCAAATAAATACTGTCCTTTATTTGATTCAATGAAATGTTGTAAGGATTGAACGGATTGTCCATCGGTTAAAATAAATTCCTTCTGAATGCCGAAAGCCAATAATCCAGTTCCGTCGTTGCTATTCAGAAAACAACAATTTTTCCAGTTTTTCATGGGATAAAATTACAAGGAATTGTGCTTCTTCAAACAGTAACGATACGATTCTTCAAACACTTTCGTTATTAAGTTGTTACTTTTGCAGTGATTTCGAGTAACGAAATTACATTGAACTCGTCCAAACTAGTTAAATCCTTTGGTGGAATATGAAATTATTGCTCTCTTTTTTATTCATTTTTAGTAGTTTTTTATCTTTTTCTCAAGCGAAAGTGACCCTCAGTGGATACATCACGGATTCCAACGACGGTGAAGCAATGAAAGATGTGAAGGTCTATATTCCAACGTTAAAAGTAGGGGCATTAACCAATGCTTATGGGTTTTATTCCTTGACAGTTATCCCCGGTAAATACCAAGTTGAATTTCGTTCCGTGACGTATGGTGCAGAAATAAAAGAAGTTGATTTAACGAAAAGTCATGTGTTGACCTTAGAGCTAGGGACAAAAGTAAACGATGTCAATGAAGTGGTTGTCAACATGAAGAAAACAGAAAATGTGACTTCGACGAAAATGGGCCAAATCGAACTTCAAATGGATCAAATTAAAACACTTCCGGCTTTTATGGGGGAAGTGGATGTGATAAAAACCATTCAATTGTTACCCGGAGTATCGTCTGTATCTGAAGGCGGACAGGGGTTTTACGTTCGCGGGGGAGGTCCTGATCAGAATTTAGTTTTATTGGATGAAGGAGTGGTTTACAACGCTGCGCATTTATTTGGCTTCTTTTCCGTGTTCAATGCTGATGCGGTGAAATCGGTTAACCTCATCAAGGGCGGCATGCCGGCAAATTTTGGAGGAAGAATGTCCTCTGTTCTGGAAGTAAACATGAACGAAGGAAATATGAAGAAGTTAAAAGTGACAGGTGGAATCGGTGCCATCTCCTCACGATTAACCTTAGAAGGTCCGATTAAGAAGGACAAAGGATCATTCATTGTCTCAGCGAGAAGAACGTACATTGATGTGATCATGAAAGCAGCTATCTCCGATTCTTCACCTTTTGCTGGTTCATCTTATTTCTTTTACGATTTCAATGCCAAATTAAATTATAAATTATCTGCTAAGGACCGGATTTACCTGAGTGGCTATTATGGAAAAGATGTGTTTAATTTTTCTGATAAAAAAGGTGGTTTCGGTGCCAATATGCCTTGGGGAAATGGAATTGCTGCCTTGCGATGGAATCACCTCTTTTCAGATAAATTGTTCATGAATTTGACCACTACATATTCTGACTATATGTTCAAATTTGGTTCGAAACAAGATGAATTCCGTTTCGAATTGGCGTCCGGTATTCGGGACGTCGGTGCAAAAGTCGATTTTTCCTATTTTCCCAATCCGGTGCATCGCATCAAATGGGGAGCAGATTATAAGTATCACACGTTTACACCAACCAGTGTGACAGCTCAAAACGACACAACTGTTTTCGATACAGGAGCAGCACAAAAATTATATTCTCATGAAGCTGCAGCTTACATACTTGATGAATTTGATGTCAACGACCAAATTCGATTAAATGTTGGTTTGCGCTATAGTGCATTTGCCCACGTTGGACCGTTTACGCGTTACATCAAAGGGGATGGAATAAGCACACATGATACGACTATTCAATACCATCGTGGTGACTTGATTAAGTTTTACAATGGTTTGGAACCGCGCGTTTCCATGCGTTGGTTATTGCCTGATAATAGTTCCATCAAAGCGGGATACGCGTACAATTATCAATATGTCCATTTGACCTCATTGAGTGCCGTCTCTTTGCCGACAGATATTTGGTTTCCCACAACGGATATTGCCAAACCAGAAAAAGGATGGCAAGGATCAATTGGCTATTTCAGGAATTTTTTCAATGATAAATTTGAGAGTTCTGTGGAAGTGTATTACAAAGGGATGAAAAATTTGATTGAATTCAAGGAAGGAGCATTGCCGGGTGATAACGTGAATGATAACACAGATAATTTATTAGTGTTTGGTCAGGGATGGGCGTATGGAATCGAATTTTATTTCAAGAAATCAGTTGGCAGATTTACAGGATGGGTAGGCTATACTTGGGCTAAGACAGAACGCAAATTCCCAGATTTGAACCAAGGAAAAGTGTATCCAGCAAAATACGACCGACGACATGATTTGAGTTTGGTTGGAACGTATAAATTAAATGACCGTTGGACCTTTAGTGCGAGTTTCATTTATGCCACAGGAAACACCTTGACATTGCCAAGTTCTTGGTATGTACAAGATCAAAATTTATTATTTAATTATGGTCCAAGAAATTCTACACGAATGGCGCCATATCATCGATTGGATTTATCGGCTACACTGTACAGTAAGGCATATAAAACCAAAACGGATCCTGCCACAGGTAAAGAAATACAAGTCAAAAAGCAATACCGTAGCAATTGGGCATTTTCCATTTACAATGTGTACAATCGCATGAATCCATTCTTCTTGTATGTCGATAATGACGGTGATTTCTTAGCAGGAAACTTCAAATTAACCGTTAAACAAGTCTCTTTATTTCCAATTATACCTAGTGCCACATGGAATTTCGAATTTTAGTCCGCTTTATCCCGCTGATTTTAGGTGTTTTGTTTCTGCAATCATGCACCAAAGAAGTACACATTGATATTCCCGGTTATCAAGATCAATTAGTCATTGATGGGAGTATTGAAACAGGTCAGCCTGCATTGATTTTATTAAGTAAATCGAATAATGTTTATTCAGCAACGAATTATCAAGCGTATTTGGATGGATTTGTTTCCGGTGCGCTCGTGACGATTTCAAATGGAACTCAAACAGACACCTTAACAGAAATCTGTTCGGATAACTTACCTCCAGGAACAGAGCAAATCGCTGCTGCGTTTTTTGGCTTGCCAGTTGATGTACTTGTTCACATGCATCTTTGCGCGTATGTGTCATTGGGAATGGTCGGAGAAGTAGGGAAGACCTATACGTTGAAAGTCGTTCATAATGGATCTGAGTATACGTCCAGTACGCAAATTTATTCGCCAACACCACTCGATTCCTTGTATTGGAAACCACAAGGAGTTTATACTGATCGCGGTTATTCATGGGCGAAATTATCGGATCCTTCTACCAGTGCTGATGCCTATTGTTGGGAAGTAAAGTACGCTAGTGAGCCAAATTTCACAAAAACATTTAATCCTTATTTTAATGATAAGTTTTTCAATGGAAAATCCTTTGATTTCGCCTATGAAAACCCCATGAGTTTCAATGATCCAAATGGAGACCCTGCCTATCGTGGCTATTTCAAAGCAGGGGACACAATTGTTGTCAAGTTATCTAAACTTGGTAAGTCTGAATACAATTTCTTTGAGAAAAAATACAATCAAATGTATTCTGGTGGAAATCCTTTCGCCACGCCAACAAATGTCCCAACAAACATTAAAGGTGGCGCTCTAGGTATTTGGGTGGGCTATTCTCCTTGGATTGATACGCTTATTTGTCAATAAGGAAAAGAGATTGTCTTGTCGCATTTAGGAAATGCATCTTTAAAGCAAAACTGATAGGGAATGAACTATTTTCCATTGAAATTCAAATAATTATTAGGAAAACACAACAATCTTTTTGAAATAGGATTTTCCGTTTAACTGAAATCTTAACCAGTAAATGCCGCTCGATAAACTCTTTACATCAAAAGTTTGAGTTCTTGAGAAAAAATATAGCTTTTTAACCACTTTTCCACTAAATTCTAAAAGTTCAATAATAAGGGGTGAGTCTGTATTTACATAGATATTTAAGTTATCAGTTGCGGGATTAGGAAATACTTCAAAGTCCAAATCCATGATAACATCGTGAATTAATAAGGTTGAGTTAAAATCAATTTCCCAAATGTCGAAACCACCATTTCCGGGACACGATTTATCATTTTGTACGCCACCACTAGAGCAAGCAAGAACGTTGATGTATAATCCGTTTTGTTCCAATTCAAAATCAACCACATTGTCATCTGAAGTTGTTCCTAATGTTTGATCCGCAATGAAATTGAAATTCGCATCAACGCCATACATCCAAATATCCATCAGTCCGATATTTGATTCAGTTTTAAAAGTATTTTGAGGGGAATCAGAATTTGCGGCGACAACAATATTTCCGTTCGCTAGTTCATAAATGCAACTTCCATAATCTTGACCGACTCCACCAATTGTTTTTTGCAATATTATGTCTAAATTATTATTTAATAATAAAAGCCAAGTATCCATCAAACCATATGAATCTTCCGATTTAAGTCCAGAAATATTAGACCAGCTTTGAGACAAAATAAGTAGGTCCCCATTATTCTTTAAAAGAATATCAGAAACGCCATCGATATCTGAACCTCCAATTGTTTTCTGTTGAAGAACTGAACAATTTGTATCTATATGGATTACCCAAAGGTCTTCAAAACCATAGCTGTCTTGTGTTTTTAACCCAGATAAATTAGATGATGATTCACAGACAAGTACAAGTTGATTTGGGCTGGACAGAACAACGATAGGTCTTGTATCAATACCGTTACCTCCAATGCTGCAATCATTTAGTATTGAGCCATTTGAAGTTAATTTTAAACACCAAACATCGATCGAGCCATAATTTGTAGAGGTCTTATTTCCTGAGTTACTCGATGCAGATGAACCAAATGCCATAATATTACCCGATGGCAATTCAATTAACTCATTGAAACCGTCCATGCCAATTCCACCATAATTTTTATCCCATAAAATATCTCCAGAACTATTTAATTTAATTAGCCAAGCGTCCCACGATCCATATAGGGCATTACTTTGCTCGAAACTAGCGGGCGATTTTGTTGTCCCGCCAATGTAAATATTTTGATCAGCACTTATTAATAATTCCGAAGGTAGGTCAATGTTAGTGCCTCCAATTGTTTTCTGCCAAATAATTTGTTCACTAGCATCTAAACATAAAATCCAAAAATCGTAATCACCCCTGCTATTCTCAGTTTTATCTGAAGAAGCAGGGGAGTTACTTTGAGTAAGTATAATTTTATTACCGTTATTTAGTTTTGCTTGTTTTATTGGAATATCCGAATTAAGGGCTCCTAAGCAGAATTGACTAGAAATATCAAAAGATTGTGAGAAAATTATATTTAAGTCGAGAAAAACTATAAGGAAAAAAAACAATCTATTCATTTCTGCAATTTTCAGAACAAACGGATAATAATTAAAATTTGGGGTGGATTAATGAACCCTTTAACGGATTATAACCAAAAGTCGGGAGGGATTTGAATCTAGTCCCCAGGTTTTGGTCTTGATCCGTTGCCATTCTAATAAGATTATGGCATCTAACAGGTTCAAAATTTGCAAGCAAATTTGCAAGCAACCGTCCTTTTTGTGTCAAAATTTGCCAATTTTCACAATTTTTGAGAATTCCACCAAAACTTCAGAACAAGAAAAAA
>JBJTMU010000041.1:0-5665 GCA_046070685.1 Flavobacteriales bacterium
CATTCGTGTCCATAAATGTTATGCACCTCATCGGCATATCCGACTGCATGTTTTAATTTCGCTGGATGCACTTCTGGCTCGCCCAAATCACCCCAAAATCCTTTTGCTCCATATTGATGAAGGTCTTTGTAAATATCCCAAAACCATGTTCTCGCTTCTGGTTTGAAAATATCGATTAATCCCGTATTTCCAAAATAAAAATCATAGGTGTATGGAGCACCAAGTTCATTCGTTCCTAACAATTTTTTATCACTTGCCTCCTGCCATTTCTTCGAAGTAGTTAAAATAAATGGTTCTGTGATTAACACTGTTTTGACTTGTTTTTTGGAGAAATCAGATATCATTTCCTTTGGATGTGGGAATGAATCTGTGTAAAATGAAAGGTTTCCAAGCGTTCCTTGAATTTCCTTGCCAAACCAATACAAGTCAAAAATAATGGCGTCCAATGGAATGGAATCTTTTCGAAACTGATCGACCACGCGACGTGCTTCTGCTTCCGAATGGTACCCAAATCGACTCGCGAAATTCCCAAATACCCAACGTGGCGGCATCGGTTGATGTCCTGTTAAATTGGTATATTCAGATAATAGGTCTTTCCAATCATTCCCAACAATTACTTGATAGGTTTTTCGTCCACCAATGGTTTCATAAGTCAACACATTGTTCTTTTTTGAATCCATGTCCAAATAACCAATCTGTGCGTTATCAAAATGCAAGGCATAGCGTTTATTGGACACAACGATCGGCATGGTATAATTCATGAGTTCTGAATGTTCTTCGTAGCCGTAATGTGCCCGATTATACAATTGCAAGCGATATCCGCGACGATTCATTCCTAAGGCACGCGCACCCGCACCATATAACATTTCGTCTTGTGTCAAATTAAAATGGATTTTCTCTGCCTCAAGTGCTTTTTCGTAGCCCCAATTTTCAGAGATCACTTGTTTTCCTTGATACCAATAACTGATTTGAAAAGGTTTTTGTTGAATTAGAACAAGAAATCCTGAGGGTATTTTTAATTGGATCATCCCTTTATATTGAGACATTTCAAAAGTATGTTCTTTCACTTTTGCTACAACTGCATGTGAATTTCCGGAGATCTGTTGTCCAAGTGGAACGAAGGTAGTTTCGATGACTTTGTCCGAATAAGCATTGAAGAAATAGGATCCATCAGAAACATTTACTTGAAAACCACTACCTGATTTTTCGACATTCACAAACTGACGCGTCGCATTCTGTCCCCATCCCAAGGAAGAAACGCACAATAATAAAAGCAATATTTTCATACTTATTTTAATTCTAAAATGTACGCGGTTTTCGCAGGAATTGTGGTGGTTTTCTGGTCAAAATTCACTGTTTGATGTGTAACTACATCCACTCCAGTTTCCTTTCCATGAATCATTTCTTGAAAGCGATCCCAACGAATCGTTTCCTCCTTGGAAGAATTATTTATGAGTACCAAAACCACTTGTCTGGAATCAAGATTGTTTGTTTTACTTGGTTCTTCGTATCTGGCGTACACATACACATTATTCTCAGGAACAAACTGCATGAATTTACCTTCATGGATAATTTTATTGTTTTTTCTCCAATTCAACAGCGTTTTCGTGAACTGAAAATAGGCTTCTTCTTCCGGTGTGCGTCCCATTTGATTTGCATGGCATTTTACATCTTCACTACTGCAAAATCCAGTATGTTTGTCTTCAGCCCATCCACCAGGAAAGTCTCGACGGATATCTGCATCTCCAACATCTTTACTCCCTTTCATACCAATTTCTGATCCATAATAAATTTGAGGAATACCTCTTGTCGTAGAAATCAGTGATAGTGCTAATTTATAATCCTCCAGATTTGGACAATATTCATTAAATCGTTTCGTATCATGGTTTTCCATAAAAACCAAGATATTGGAGGGATCTTGGTAAAGAAAATCGTTCGTAAAGTTATCATAGAATCGAACCATACCTTTGTCCCAATCTTGTTTAGGCTCATTAAAGGCTTGCATCATCGCATCTTGCAAGGTAAAATCCATTACTGTTGGCAAATAACTATTGTAAGAATCAATGGCTCCAATAGGACTATTTTTCTGCCAGTATGATATTTGCGCTTGATTGTGCAACCAGACTTCCCCCATGATATTCAATTTTGGGTATTCATCTGTTATTGCCTTGGTCCAAATGGAAATAGCTTCTTTGTCATTATAGGAATAGGTATCCACTCGAAGTCCATCCAACTGCGCATATTCAATCCACCAAATGGTGTTTTGGATCAAGTATGTCAATAACAAGGGATTGGACTGATTCATATCCGGCATTGTTGTATCGAACCAACCATCTTCCGAAGCATGTTTATCATTTTGTGAGGAATAAGGGTCCATTTGCGTACTGGTACGATAACTGGATCGCGTAAAACTTGGAAATTGATGAATCCAATCATGTGTGGGAAGATCTTGAATCATCCAGTGCTTGCTGGACCAATGGTTTGGCACTTCATCCTTGATGACTTTTAACCCTTGTCGATGTGCTTCCAAGACCATTTCTTTGTACCAAGAATTGGTTCCATATCTCGGATCGATTTTATACAAATCTGATTGCGCGTATCCGTGATAAGAATAGGTTACCTCATTGTCCTCCAACATAGGCGTTGTCCAAATCGCAGTTGCTCCTAATTCCTTGATGTAGTTCAAATGTTGAATGATCCCCATGATATCTCCGCCATGACGTCCACCTGGATTCGAGCGATTCGTCACTTCTTTCGTTTCCGGATGCGCGTCAAGTCCTTCGTTTGCATTTGAAAATCGATCCGGCATCAACAAGTATATGACATCTGCAGCCGTATAACTTTCACGTTGAGCACTATTTTGAATGCGTTCTTCTAACTTGAAATCAAAATGGGTGATTTCCTTTTTCTTATCAAGAAGTTTAATCGGATAAGTTCCTGCTACTTTGTCTTTCGTTTCAAGTGTTACAAATAAATAATTCGGATTTTCCGTCTTCAGAATTCCAACGATCGGCAAACCAGAAACCTCCACTTGATAGTTGGCAATATTTTGACCATGTAACAATACTTGTATTTCATGACGTTCCATACCCACCCACCAATTTGCGGGCTCTACATGTTTCAACACTTGAGCGCTCAATTGAAGGGTTAACAATAAAAAAGCGGCTAAAGAGAATCTTTTATTCATATTCAAAAATTTGTTTAACGTCACCATTTTCATCGTACATTAATTTAATGCAGTTTTTGGTGTTCAATGGTATTTCTCTACCTAATAAATCGAAAGCCTTGATGGGAAAAAAGGAAGAATCAATTATCTCATTAGATAATCCAGAGGTGCAAGGATTCTGAAGCTGCTGATAAGTTTGGACTTGCGTATTTGCGGAAGAATATCTGTTTTGAATGTAGCCATTGATTGATTGTGCGACATGAGATCCCCAAGCTTGACTAATGGCATTTAAAAAATCTTGATCCGTGAAACCATAATCCAATCCTTTGTAATCATCGGACAAAGCAGCACTTGAAATTAAATTTTGCGTTGCTTGAAGATTTATTAAAAGTGTAGAAGGAACAAAATAATTCGTCAGAATATCCTTCATGTGGTAGTTAAATCGATCCTTAAAGTATGGGACAGCCAGCAATTTCGTATATAATGGTCGATTGGTATTTGCCCATGAATATATATTTCGGTTTGACCAATTAATATTAAACCAATCAATTCCAAAGGTGTTGTCTAAATCGTATTCCATGAAAATGAAGCGACCATCCGATGGACGTTCGTACAAATAATAATTATTTTTATTGTAGGCATATCCATCCCACTGACTAATTAAAATTTCTACCGCCAAGGTTCTCAAGTAAGTGTCTACATCAAACACTTCTTCAATGGCACATGGGAAATTCGAAGCAGTAGTGTTATTCAATACATCAATCAAATGAATGAGTCCGGAATAATCGTTTGACGTTTCATTGGTTTTTAACGAATAGGTACTGTAATAATTACTTGGATTGGTGCCGTGATAGGTTAAATCAGCACCATAATAACATTTGAATAAATTCCCTGAATCATCTGATGGAAAACGCTTTTGTAAAAACTCGTCATCGAGGTGTTCGACGTTAATATATAATCCTTTGTATTCATTATTGATATACAATTTCACATAGCTCGTTCGCGAACAAGGGAGTCCGGCTTGGCGCAATAATTCATTCGAAGTCCTTGTGCGTAAAATCGAAACATCATTGTGCTCTCCGTTTAAATTCATTTTCTCTAGTCCATGAAATTTTCTTCCCACCACATAACTGTTGAAAGACAATTCAAATGATTTCTTCCCCGCATCTCTCGATGTATTTCCGCGAACATGAATACCGACATTCAACAAGGTATCATGAACGGTACTTGAAGCATATATGACACTAGAAACGAATGGGAAATCTTGGTATAAACTATCTGTAACCATCGTTTGTGCATCGTTGGCAGACATTGTCACATAAACTGAAGCTACTTCATTTTGAATAAAAGCACTATTATTTGCTGGATGCACGAATTGAGCCGTAGCATTAGCCCCGGTTAATAAGATGAACATGCACCAAAGAGTCTTCATCAAGGTTGAATTAGAAAGGATTCATTGGAATAATGATTTCCCAGTTTAATGATGGTGTGGTATGCTCCTGGTGACCAATCACGCACATTCAATACCACATCATTTTGTCCATAATTCGACAAGCCCTTTCTTGAAAAAACAAGCTGACCTTGTTCATTTATTACCAAAATTTCTAGATTATTCACTTCATCAGAATGAAAGGAAAAATGCACGTCATCGAAGCTCGGATTGGGATAAATGGTCAGTTTAAATTGTTCCTCTAGCATTTCATCGATGGACGCCGGAGCATCAGTAATAGTCGGCTGTTCGAGTCGTACATCTGTGTAAATACGGTATTCTCCAGGTTGTAGTGTAAAATTCATATTTACATCCGTGACATTTAGACTATCACCTGTAAAATACTCATACCACCATCCATTGTGATGGAAATTCGGCGATCCAATTTGTGTATTTACATCGAAATTCGTGATGACGACACCATTCATAGAAGGATCAGATAATTTCATTTTTTTCACTGATCCGCTCAGGTTATAAGTGAAATTCAAAGAACGGAAAGTTGGATAATCATTTCGAAGTTTTAAGGTTGCTGCGTACACATCATACAACTGACGTCGGCGAGCTTGCGTGTAATAATTCCAAAGGATTGGTTTGTTGCAAACACGGCAAGGATTGTCAATGGAAATATCGTAGCCCAATTCTTGAAATTGCCACATCATTCTTGGACCAGGTTGAGTTAAAAAGATCACTGCAGCAGTTTGCATTCTTCCTAAAGCAACATAAGGATTTTTAGCATTATGTGTTGAATTCGTCGAATTGCCATAAGTGATGTTCTTGTACATCATTCTTTCTTCGTCATGACTCTCCATGTATGTGACAAGATGAGGAACAGTCCAAGTGCGATTAGTATAAATTCCGGAGCTTAAATTTGACGTACTTGTGTAACCCATTCCAGCTTCTTCATAGTTATACACCAAGTTACCCCATAACATCATTCCATAATTCGCCAATTGAATTTCCTCCGAATTATCGCACCAATGTTCCAAAATCACATAAGCATCCGATTTAAC